>NZ_JBGFFF010000005.1:0-89285 GCF_056175785.1 Acidovorax sp. LjRoot204 | reverse complement strand
CCCCCTGGCCCGCCGCCAGGTGCTGGCCGCCGCAGCCGCCACCGCAGCGGCCGTCGGCCTGCCCGGGCTGGGCTGGAGCGGCGCGGCCCGCGCGCAGGAGGGCGCAATCAAGATCGCGCAATCCACCGCCCTCACCGGCCCGCTGGGCGACCTGGGCTCGGCCATGCACCAGGGCGCCAAGGCCGCATTTGCGGGCATCAACGCGCGCGGCGGCGTGCATGGCAAGGCCATCGAACTCGTCACGCAGGATGACACCTACGACGTGCCCAAGGCGCTGGCCAATGTGGAGCAGTTTCTGGCCGACCCTGGGTACTTTGCGCTGTTCAACTGCATGGGCACGCCCATGATCGACGCCATGCTGCCCAAGGTGATCGAAAGCGGCATCCCGTTTTTTGCACCCTTCACCGGCGCACAGCTCAGCCGCACCAAGAACGCCCGCAACGTGTTCAACATCCGCGCCAGCTACGCCGACGAGGCCGAGAAGCTGGTGCAGCACCTGTCCACCATCGGCATCCAGCGCATTGGCATCGTCTACCAGAACAACTCGTTCGGCAAAGAGGTGTTCAACGCCGCCAAGCAGTCGATGGACCGGCTCAAGCTGCCTGAGGCCGTCACGGTGACCGTGGAGAACAATGCCTCGGACGCGGGCAGCGCCGCAGCCAAACTGGCGGGCGGCAACCTGGAGGCCATCGTGATTGGCCTGGCGGGCAAGCCCACGCTGGAGTTTGTGAAGGCGTTCCGCGCGCTCAAGCGGGGCGTGACGCTGTACGCGCTGTCGGTCATGGGCACCCCGGCCACCGTCAAAGCCCTGGGCGCGGACGCCACGGGCATGGCGATTTCGCAGGTGGTGCCCCTGCCCTCCAACGTGGTGATGCCCGTGGTGCGCGAATTCCAGGCCGCCTGGAAGGCCTCCGGCGCCACGGCCGAGCCCTCGCACCTGGCGCTGGAGGGCTACATCAACGCCCGCGTGTTTGCCGAGGCCCTGCAGCGCGCAGGCCGCAACCCCACGCGCGCGGCCTTCATCGACGCCACCTGGAACCTGAAAAAGTGGGACCTGGGCGGGTTCGAGATCAGCGCCAGCACGCCCGACCGCAACGCCTCGCGCTTTGTGGAGCTCACGCTGGTGGGGCGCGACGGGCGGTTCTTGCGATAGCCCTGGGTCCCCCCAGTTCTCAGCGAATGTGAGCGGCACAGGTGGCTCAGCGCATGCCCACACAATTGCTATCAATTAAATAGCTGCCAGCGCATATTGCACTAGCGCTACCGGCCAATTTTGCCCAAATACTGCTATTGCGAAGCCAATCCGTACCGGTAGCCCTTGAACGACCAGATGGTGCGGCCGGGCTCGATCTTCTCCAGCAGCAGGCCCGGCCCGGCCGGGTCGCCCTCGTGCAGCACCTGGCCGTTGACGATGGCCATGCGGTACACCGGGTTGCTGGAATAGGTGACCCCAGAGATCTTGAGCGACGGCAGCTGTGCCCGCACAGCCTCGGGCAGATCGGCCTGGGCAAACACGGTGCCCGTAGCCGCCGGGGCTGCTGAAGGAGCTGGACTGGCCGCAGCCATGTCGGGTACACGCGGCGCTGGGGCCGCAGGCACGCGCTCACGGGGGGCGGGCTCTGCAGGGCGTGACCGTTCGGAGTCTGTGGCGGGGGAGCGCGGCGCGACCGGGCTGCTGGACACCGGCGCGGGCCGCTCCCGCTGCGGTGCCGCCGCGCGGGGCGCGGCTGCCGGAGGGGGCGTCACCGCCGCCACCACCGCAGGGGCCGCTTCGGGGGCTGCTGGCAGAGCTGCAGGCGCTGCCGGCGGCGCCGTGGACGCTACCGCCGGCATGGACGGCGCCACAGCGGCGGATGTGGCGGGCGCGGCAGCAACAACGACGGTGCCCGCAGGCACCGGCCGCTGCATAAACCACCAGGTACCACCGGCCGCCACAGCAGCCACAACCACCACCGCCACGGCCACCAGCACCGGGCTGATGGCCGATCGCCCTGCCACCGGCACGGCACCGGGGACAGGCACCGCCGGGGTATGGATGCCGGGCACGGCGCCACGGCCGCGCTCAGCTTCTGCGCGCCGCAGCGCATCAAGGATGTAAGACACTGGGTTCAGCCTCCGGTGCGCAAGCGCGGTTCGCTCACGCCGTTGACACGGTTGAGCAGCATGAGGGTCAAGGGGCCCGCCCGGCCGTCCGGGGTCACCCCCTGGGCGAGCTGGAAGCGCTGGATGCGGGACTGGCGCTGGGCCGGCGTGGTCGCGCGGCCGGCTGCAGGTACGGCAGCCCGCGTGCCCCCGGCTGCAGCCGTGGCCAGTTGCTGGTCCAGCCAGGCGGCGCCAGCGGGGGTCTCCGCCAGGTCGCCTTTGTCGGGCATATCGGGCGGCGTGCGCCACAGCGTGGCGATGTCGCCGCGCCACACCTGGGCCAGCTCGGCCACGGGCACACGCACCGTGCGGCCCCCGCCTTCCAGCGTGGCCGTGTCGCCGTCCAGGCGGCGCAGCACGGCCGACACCGCCACGTCGCCCTCTTCGGACGGGAACAGCGTGAGCAGCACTGGGCGATCGATCTGCCGCACCAGGTTCAGGCCGGCGCGGCGGTTGCGATAACAGCGCAAGCCGTCGCGGGGCAATGCGGCGCAGGCGTCGGCACCATCGGCCACACTGGCACCCCAGGCCGAGGCCAGCGCCTGCCAGGCGGCGGTGTCGCTGGCGGGCAGTGCGGCCACAAACTGCTGCAGGTCCGACAGGGCCACCGGCGCTGCCCCGCGCGGGGCCGAAGCCCCTGACGCAGGGGCTGCGGGCATTACCCCCGCTGTGCTGGCAGCGCCGCTCGTTGGCGCGCTGGCAGATGTTTTGCTGGCCATGGCGCCCGCAGGCACGGCGGATGTCACGGCGCCTTGCCGAGACCATTGCGGCCAGGCCCCCAGGGCCCATCCGCCCGCCACCAGGGCTGCTCCCGCCACCACGCCCAGGCCCGCAACCGCCCAGCGCGGCCACAGGCCACGGGCGTTGCGCGCAGCAGCGGCCGACGCTGGCGCATCAAACACCTCAGCCGCCGCGCGCTGGACGATGCGGGCGCTGACCTCGCGCACCCCGGCGGCATAGGCACCCAGCAGCGCCCGGTCGCACAGCAGGTTGATGCGCCGGGGAATGCCGCGCGACAGCGCATGCACCCGCCGCAGGGCGCTGCGACTAAAGGGCAGCGGGCCTTGCAGGCCCGCCACGGCCAGGCGGTGGGCGATGTATTGCTGGGTCTCCTGCGCGCTCAGCGCATCGAGGTGAAAACGCGCAATCACCCGCTGGGCCAGTTGCTCCAAGGCCGGGCTGGCGACCATGGTGCGCAGCTCTGGCTGGCCGATCAGGATGATCTGCAGCAGCTTGCGCTCGCTGGTTTCCAGGTTGGTCAACAGGCGCAGCTGCTCCAGCACGTCGGCCGACAGGTTCTGCGCCTCGTCAATGATGAGCACGGTGTTGCGCCCGGCGCCATGCGCCGCGAGCAGCGAGGCATTGAGCGGGTCGATGTAATCCTTGACCGTTTCCACGCCTGCCACCGAGGGCCGGTGCGGCACGCCAAACTCGTCGCAGATGGAGCGCAGCAGCTCGCCCACGGTGAGCTTGGGGTTGAAGATGTAAGCGACGTTGCAATGCGGCGGGATCTGCTCCAGAAAGCAGCGGCACACCGTGGTCTTGCCCGCACCCACCTCGCCGGTCAGCAGCACAAAACCGCCGCCGGCGTCCAGGCCATACAGCAGGTGCGCCAGCGCCTCGCGGTGCCGCTCGCTCATGAACAGGTAGCGGGGGTCGGGGGCGATGGAGAACGGCGGGTGCTGAAGGCCGAAGAACGGGGCGTACATGCCCCGGAGGATACCGCCCGCCCGTGGGCAGGGTTTTACCCACCCGGGAGTTACCCCTAAATTGTCGTCGGCAAGACAAGATGACGTCAAAGTGGGTCCTAGCATTCCCCCATCGCGCAATCACAAGCTTGCGCGCCCGGCAGTCGCCGGGCTGACACCTTCTCACTTTCAGGAACCTGCAATGTTGACCACGTTCCCGCAACTGCTGCTCAAGCATGCCGCCGAGCGCCCCAATGCCCCGGCCCTGCGCGAAAAAGAATATGGCATCTGGCAAACCCACAGCTGGGCCGACCTGGTGCGCCTGGTGGAACAGGTAGCGGCCGGCCTGCACCTGGCGGGCCTGAAGCGCCATGAACACATGGTGGTGGTGGGCGCGAATCGCCCCCGCCTGTACGCCACCATGCTGGCCGCCCAGTCGCTGGGCGCCATCCCCGTGCCGCTGTACCAGGACGCGGTGGCGGCCGAATGCATCTTCCCGCTCAACAACGCCGAGGTGCGCTTTTGCCTGGTGGAAGACCAGGAGCAGGTGGACAAGCTGCTCGAAATCCGCGAGCAATGCCCGCAGATTTCCAACATCTTCTTTGACGACCCCCGCGGCCTGCGCAATTACGCAGAGCCCGGCCTGGCATCGCTGGATGCCCTGATCGAGTCCGGCAAGGCCTTTGCTGCAAAGAACCCCGGCTGGTTCAAGGCCGAGGTGGCCAAGGCCCAGCCCGGCGATGTGGCTGCAATGTTCTTCACCTCCGGCACCACGGGCAACCCCAAGGGCGTGGTCCACACCCACAGCACGCTGCTGGACCGCGCCAGCGCGGGCGCCGAGTTCGACAAGCTCACCAGCAGTGAAGAAGTGCTGGCCTACCTGCCACCCGCCTGGATCGGCCAGAACATCTTCAGCTATGCCCAGTGGCTGGCCTGCGGCTACGTGGTCAACTGCCCCGAGTCGGCCAGCACGGTAACCATCGATCTGAAGGAAGTGGGCCCCACCTACTACTTTGCGCCACCGCGCATCTTTGAAGGTCTGCTCACCAGCGTGATGATCCGCATGGAAGACGCGGGCGCCTTGAAGCGCAAGATGTTCGAGGCCTGCATGCGCGTCGCCAAACGCGTGGGCCCCGCCCTCATGGACGGCGAGCCCGTGGGCACCCTCGACCGCATCAAGTACGCATTGGGCAATGTGCTGGTGTACGGCCCGCTGCGCAACAACCTAGGTTTCAGCCGCGTGCGCGTGGCCTACACGGCGGGCGAGGCCATTGGCCCCGACCTTTTCACCTTCTACCGCTCCATCGGCATCAACTTGAAGCAGCTGTACGGCTCCACCGAAACCGCCGTGTTCGTGTGCCTGCAGCCCGACAACCAGGCGCGCGCCGACACGGTGGGCGTGCCGATTCGCGGTGTGGAAATCAAGGTGGCCGACAACGGCGAGATCCTGGTCAAGTCGGCCGGTCTGCTCAAGGAGTACTACAAGAACCCGGCCGCCACGGCCGAGGTGCTGACGGCCGACGGCTGGTACCACACCAGCGACGCAGGCTTTCTGGATGCGCATGGCCACCTCAAGATCATCGACCGCGTCAAGGACGTGGGCCGCATCATGGGCGGCGCCAACGACGGCGCCATGTTTGCGCCCAAGTACGTGGAGAACAAGCTCAAGTTCTTCCCGCACATCAAGGAAGTGGTGGCCCTGGGCGACAAGCGCGAGAAGGTCTGCGTGATGGTCAACATCGACTTCGACGCCGTGGGCAACTGGGCCGAGCGCCGCAACCTGCCCTACGCTGGCTACACCGACCTGGCCCAAAAACCCGAGGTGTATGAACTGATCCGCGAGTGCATCGAGAAGGTGAACGCCGACCTGGCCACCGACACCATGCTGGCTGGCAGCCAGGTAAGCCGCTTCCTGGTGCTGCACAAGGAGCTGGACGCCGACGATGGCGAACTCACCCGCACCAACAAGGTCCGCCGGGGCTTCATTGCCGACAAGTACGGCGTGCTGGTGGATGCGCTGTACGCAGGCCGCACCGAGCAGTACATCGAGACCCAGGTCAAGTTCGAGGACGGCCGCACCGGCAGCGTGAGCGCCACGCTCAAGCTGTCGGACACGAAGACATTTGCGCCTGTGAAGAGTGCCGCATGAAGCCCGCGCTCTACCCGCTGGAGAAGCCCCCCACCATGACCACTAAAAAGATCGGCGACGTCATCCTCGACGTCAAGAACATCAGCCTCCGGTTTGGCGGCGTGAAGGCGCTCACCGACATCTCCTTTAACGTCAAGGAGCATGAGATCCGCGCCATCATCGGCCCCAACGGCGCAGGCAAAAGCTCCATGCTCAACTGCATCAACGGCGTGTACACGCCGTCCGAGGGCTCCATCACCTTCCGGGGCAAGACGTTTGACCACATGAACTCGCGCCAGGTGGCCGAGATGGGCGTGGCGCGCACGTTCCAGAACCTGGCGCTGTTCAAGGGCATGAGCGTGATCGACAACATCATGACCGGCCGCAACCTCAAGATCAAAAGCAACCTGCTGATGCAGGCGCTGCGCATCGGCCCGGCCGAGCGCGAGGAAATCCGCCACCGCGAATACGTCGAGCACATCATTGACTTCCTGGAAATCCAGGCCTACCGCAAGACACCCGTGGGCCAGCTGCCCTACGGCCTGCAAAAGCGCGTGGACCTGGGCCGCGCCCTGGCCATGGAGCCGCAGGTGCTGCTGCTGGACGAGCCCATGGCCGGCATGAACGTGGAAGAAAAGCAGGACATGTGCCGCTTCATCCTGGACGTGAACGACGAGTTCGGCACCACCATCGTGCTGATCGAACACGACATGGGCGTGGTGATGGACATCAGCGACCGCGTGGTGGTGCTGGACTACGGCAAGAAGATCGGCGACGGCAGCCCCGACGAAGTGCGCAGCAACGAAGACGTGATCAGTGCCTATCTCGGCACCTCGCACTGATCAGGAGAAGACAACATGGCATTCTTTCTTGAAACACTGATCGGCGGCCTGATGGCCGGCATGCTGTATTCGCTGGTGGCGCTGGGCTTTGTGCTGATCTACAAAGCCTCGGGCGTGTTCAACTTTGCACAGGGCGCCATGGTGCTGTTCGCAGCGCTGGCCATGGCCCGTTTTTCCGAGTGGATCCCCAAGTGGACGGGCATCAGCAGCCCCATCGTGGCCAACCTGGCGGCCTTTGTGATCGCAGGCGCCATCATGTTTGTGGTGGCCTGGCTGATCGAGAAGCTGGTGCTGCGCCACCTCGTGAACCAGGAGGGCGCCACGCTGCTCATGGCCACGCTGGGCATTACCTACTTCATGGAAGGCCTGGGCCAGACGCTGTTCGGCAGCGACATCTACAAGATCGATGTGGGCATGCCCAAGGAGCCGATCTTCATGCTCGACAGCCTCTTTCAGGGCGGCATCCTGATCAACAAGGAAGACGTGATTGCCGCCGCCATTGCCGCCGCGCTGGTGGCCCTGCTGTCGGTGTTCTTCCAGAAGACTTCCACCGGCCGCGCGCTGCGCGCCGTGGCCGACGACCACCAGGCCGCCCAGTCCATCGGCATTCCGCTCAACCGCATCTGGGTGATCGTGTGGTGCGTGGCCGGTGTCGTGGCCCTCGTGGCCGGGATGATCTGGGGCAGCAAGCTGGGTGTGCAGTTCTCACTGACCACGGTGGCGCTGCGTGCGCTGCCCGTGGTGATCCTGGGCGGCCTCACCTCGGTGCCCGGCGCCATCATCGGCGGGCTGATCATCGGCGTGGGCGAGAAGCTCTCCGAGGTGTACCTGGGCCCCTTCGTGGGCGGGGGCATCGAGATCTGGTTTGCGTATGTGCTGGCGCTGGTGTTCCTCTTGTTCAGGCCACAGGGCCTGTTCGGAGAAAAGATCATTGACCGCGTGTAACGCATAACAACAAGAACAGGAGACTTCCATGCTCTACCGCGAAAACGGCCAGTTCAAGACGAGCTACCGCGCCGATCAGCAGATCTTTCCGATCGCGCAGGATCGCATTGCCATCGGCATCATCCTGGCCATTGCCTTCATCGCCGTGCCCATGCTGGCCAGCGACTACATCTTCCGCGCCATCCTGATCCCCTTTGTCATCATGGCGCTGGCGGCCCTGGGGGTGAACATCCTGGTGGGCTACTGCGGGCAGATCTCGCTGGGCTCGGGCGCCTTCATGGCCGTGGGAGCCTACGGCGCCTACAACTTCTTCGTGCGCTTTCCAGGCATGCCGCTGATCCCTGCACTGATCCTGGGCGGCCTGTGCGCCACGTTTTTCGGCATCCTGTTCGGGCTGCCCAGCCTGCGCGTCAAGGGGCTATACCTGGCCGTGGCGACGCTGGCGGCGCAGTTCTTCAGCGACTGGATGTTCCTGCGCATCAAGTGGTTCACCAACAACTCCGACTCGGGGTCGGTGTCGGTCAACAACCTGCAGGTGCTGGGCATGCCCATCGAAAGCGCCACCAGCAAATACCTTTTCTGCCTGGCGTTGCTGGTCATCGTGGCCCTGCTGGCCAAGAACCTGGTGCGTGGCGCCATTGGCCGCGAGTGGATGGCGATTCGCGACATGGACGTGGCCGCCGCCGTGATCGGCATCCGCCCCATGTACGCCAAGCTCAGCGCGTTCGCGGTCAGCTCGTTCATCGTGGGCATGGCCGGTGCACTGTGGGCCTTTGTGCACCTGGGCGCGTGGGAGCCAGCAGCCTTCTCGGTGGAAATATCGTTCCGCCTCTTGTTCATGGTGATCATCGGCGGGCTGGGCTCGATCATGGGCGGCTTCTTTGGTGCGGCCTTCATCGTGGTGCTGCCCATCGTGCTTAACCAGTTCCTGCCGGCCTTCATGGGGCTCTTTGGCATCGAGGTGTCCACGGCGGGCGTCTCGCATGCCGAGCTGATGATCTTCGGTGCGCTGATCGTGTGGTTCCTCATCGTCGAACCCCATGGCCTGGCC
Source organism: Acidovorax sp. LjRoot204 (assembly GCF_056175785.1). NCBI lineage: Bacteria > Pseudomonadati > Pseudomonadota > Betaproteobacteria > Burkholderiales > Comamonadaceae > Acidovorax > Acidovorax sp. LjRoot204. The sequence continues at coordinate 80,489 of NZ_JBGFFF010000005.1, read as the reverse complement.
AAGCTGTGGTCCACCGCCAAGCAGAAGCTGCGCCTGTGGCCCTTCCCCCATTGACCGGACGGCATTGCAGGAAACCCCTTACTCGCAAGTCCCGATACGTGCCTGTCGCATTGCCGCGTTAACTGTCTATCTGTCCTGTTTTTTCCCGTGCTTCAACACATTCATCCAAAGGAGACATCCATGAAGCTTTCGAAAATCGTGATCGCCGCTGCGGTGGTTGCTGCCGGTGCATCGTCCATCGCGACGAGCGCTTTCGCACAAGCCAAGGAGCAGTTCTTCCCGCTGCTGTCGTACCGCACCGGCCCCTATGCGCCCAACGGCGTGCCATGGGCCAACGGCAAGCAGGATTACATCAAGATGATCAATGCCCGCGACGGCGGCATCAATGGTGTGAAGCTGACTTTTGAAGAATGTGAGACGGGCTACGCCACGGACCGTGGCGTGGAATGCTATGAGCGCCTCAAGAGCCGCCCTGGCGTGTCGCTGTTCGACCCCCAGGCCACCGGCATCACGTTTGCGCTGACCGAAAAAGCCCCCGTGGACAAGATTCCGCTGATGACGCTGGGCTACGGCCTGTCGGTGGCGCAGGACGGCCAGGCATTCAAGTGGAACTTCCCGTTCATGGGCAGCTACTGGACCGGCGCCGACATCCTGATCCAGCACATTGGCAAGGCCAACGGCGGTCTGGACAAGCTCAAGGGCAAGAAGATTGCGCTGGTGTACCACGACAGCCCGTTTGGCAAGGAGCCTATCCCGCTGCTGCAGGAGCGCGCCAAGATGCACGGCTTTGAGCTGCAGATGCTGCCAGTGACAGCCCCTGGCGTGGAGCAGAAGGCCACCTGGCTGCAAGTGCGCCAGAGCCGCCCCGACTACGTGCTGCTGTGGGGCTGGGGCGTGATGAACTCCACCGCCCTGAAGGAAGCCCAGGCCACCGGCTACCCCCGCGACAAGATGTATGGCGTGTGGTGGGCTGGTGCCGAGCCCGATGTGCGTGACGTGGGTGAAGGCGCCAAGGGCTACAACGCGCTGGCCCTGAACACCTCGGGCCAGCAGCCCAAGGTGATCCAGGACATCCTGAAGAACGTGCACGACAAGGGCCAGGGCACGGGACCCAAGGACGAAGTGGGCTCGGTGCTGTACACCCGTGGCGTGATCATCCAGATGCTGGCCGTCGAATCGGTGCGCCGCGCGCAGGAGCGTTTTGGCAAGGGCAAGGTCATGACTGGCGAACAAGTGCGCTGGGGCATGGAAAACCTGGCCCTGGACCAGAAGAAGCTGGACGCGCTGGGCTTTGGCGGCGTGATGCGTCCGCTGTCCACCAGCTGCGCCGACCACATGGGCTCCACCTGGGCGCGCGTGCACACCTGGGATGGCAGCAAGTGGAACTTCTCGTCCGACTGGTACCAGGCCGATGAGCAGATCCTCAAGCCCATGGTCAAGGCCGGTGCGGACAAGTACCTGGCCGACAAGAAGATGACGCGCCGGGATGCGGCGGACTGCCAGAGCTAAGCACATCCCCCTGAGCGGCTTTGCCGCTTCCCCCTTCTCTCTTAGCGCTTCGCGCTGCGGGAAGGGGGACGCCACCGGTGCGGCGGGGCGGCCCTTGCACGGTGGCACTGGTATTTCAGGCTGCGACCGTTTCAACGGCCAGTGATTCGCGGTTGCGCTCTCGGGAGCAGCCGCCAATCCAAAGGGTTGACCCACAGCCTTTTGGATTGGTACAGGAAGGCAAGACCATGGACTCCAACAGCAATATCGTTCTCAACGTCAACGGCATCGAGGTCATCTACAACCACGTGATCCTGGTGCTCAAGGGCGTCTCGCTGCAGGTGCGCGAGGGCTCCATCGTGGCCATTCTGGGCGGCAATGGCGCGGGCAAGACCACCACACTGCGGGCCATCTCCAACCTGCTGCAGGGGGAGCGCGGCGCGGTCACCAAGGGCTCCATCGAGCTGCGTGGCGAGCGCATCGAGAACCTGTCGCCCGCCGACCTGGTGCAGCGTGGCGTGGTGCAGGTGATGGAGGGGCGGCACTGCTTTGCCCACCTGACGATCGAAGAGAACCTGATGACAGGCTCCTACACCCGCACCAGCAAGGCCGAAATCGCGGCCAACCTGGAGAAGGTCTACAACTACTTTCCGCGTCTCAAGACGCGCCGCACCTCGCAGGCGGCGTACACCTCGGGTGGCGAGCAGCAGATGTGCGCCATCGGCCGCGCGCTCATGGCCAACCCCAGCATGGTGCTGCTGGACGAGCCCTCCATGGGCCTGGCCCCACAGATCGTGGAGGAGGTGTTCAACATCGTGAAGGACCTGAACACCAAGGAGAAGGTCACCTTCCTGCTGGCCGAGCAGAACACCAACATGGCCCTCAAGTATTCGGACTACGGCTACATCATGGAAAGCGGCCGCGTGGTGATGGACGGCGCCGCGAGCGACCTGGCCAACAACGAGGACGTCAAGGAGTTCTACCTGGGCGTGGGCGGCGGCGAGCGCAAGAGTTTCAAGGATGTCAAAAGCTACAAGCGGCGCAAGCGCTGGTTGGCCTGACATGCCCCCTGTGTCGCCTTCAGCGCCTTCCCCCTCAGGGGGACGCCACCAGCGCGGCGGGGCGGCCCTTGCGCGGTGGCGCTGGCCTCGGGCGCGCCAGTTTTCAAGGCAACACCCTTCTCGAACCCAGTTTCAATAACTCCTGTTTTTATAGCTACTTACGCTTGATGGAAAAGCGCTAGAGGCATATTTCACTCAAACAACCTCACAAGGAAACCCAGGCATGAGCACGTTCTATGACGCCCTGGAAACGCGCAGCCCTGCCGAGCGCGAAGCGGCCTTGATGGCGGCGCTGCCGCAGCAGATCGCCCATGCCCAGAAGGCGTCACCCGCCTTTGCCAGCATCCTGGCGGGCGTGGATGCTTCGACTGTCACCAGCCGCGCCGCGCTGGCGCAATTACCCGTCACGCGCAAATACGAGCTGCTGGAGCGGCAGCAGGCGGGCCGCGCGGCCAATGTGTTTGGTGGCTTCAGCGCGCTGAACTTCGGGCCCGGCATGACCCGCGTGTTCGCCAGCCCCGGCACCATCTACGAGCCCGAGGGCACACGGCGTGACTACTGGCGCATGGCGCGCGCGATCCACGCAGCGGGCTTTCGCAGCGGCGAGCTGATCCACAACAGCTTCAGCTACCACTTTGTGCCTGCGGGTTCGATGATGGAGACCGGCGCCCACGCGCTGGGCTGCACCGTCTTCCCCGGTGGCACGGGCCAGACCGAGCAGCAGGTGCAGGCCATGGCCGAGCTGAAGCCTGCGGGCTACATCGGCACGCCCAGTTTTCTGAAAATCATCGTCGAGAAGGCTGCAGAGATGGGCGTGGCGCTGCCCACCGTCACCAAGGCCCTGGTGTCGGGCGAGGCCTTCCCGCCCTCGCTGCGCGACTGGTTTGCCGAGCGTGGCATCGCGGGCTACCAGTGCTATGCCACCGCCGACCTGGGCCTGATTGCGTATGAAACCTCGGCCCGCGAAGGCCTGGTGCTGGATGAAGGCGTGATCGTCGAGATCGTGCGTCCCGGCACGGGCGACCCCGTGCCCGAGGGTGAGGTGGGCGAGCTGGTCATCACCACGCTCAACCCTGACTACCCGCTGATCCGCTTTGGTACTGGCGACCTGTCGGCGGTGCTGCCGGGCCAGTGCCCCACCGGCCGCACCAACACCCGCATCAAGGGCTGGATGGGCCGGGCCGACCAGACCACCAAGGTGCGCGGAATGTTCGTGCACCCCGGCCAGATCGCCACCATCGCGCGGCGCTTTCCACAGGTGCAGCGTGCCCGGCTCGTGGTCAGCGGCGAGATGGCCAACGACCAGATGGTGCTGCAGGTGGAGACCACCGAAACCGCCGAGGGCCTGGCCCACCAGCTCAGCGACGCCATCCGCGAAGTGACCAAGCTGCGCGGCGAGGTGCAGATGGTGCCCCCGGGCACACTGCCCAACGATGGCAAGGTCATCGAAGACGCGCGCAGCTACAAGTAGCCCCTGAGAGCCCGCTGACGTTCTCGCAGGGGCCGCAGGGGCCGCAGGAGCGCTGCGTGAGCCGGTGCTGGCAGCGCCGGCAACGCATGCTGGCGCCCAAAAGATGTGCATGCACATCAATGGCCAGGACATCGCGCCAGCCCTTGCGACAGCGCAAAACATGTCCACTTTGCGCGCCGGTGTACCGCAGTGTTTACCCTTACAAATGCTATCTTTTGAATAGCATTTAAGTCAATAAATATCTGCGCTACAGGCCTCTTTGGCTTAAAGACCATATGGCTTGTGTGCTACGTACTATCCGCAATGTTGCCGGAAATACCCCTCGCTATCATGGCCCGTCATTTACAGGAGCACCCATGAAAACAACGCTGAAACTCGCCCTCGTCGCTGCCGCTGCAGTGGCCGCCTTTGGCGCCCATGCGCAGGATTTCCCCGCCAAGGACAAGACAGTCACCCTGGTGGTGCCCTTTGCGGCGGGTGGCCCCACCGACCGTGTGGCGCGCGACCTGGCCGAGGCGCTGCGCAAGCCTTTGGGCGCGACCGTTGTGGTGGACAACACCGCCGGCGCAGGCAGCTCGATCGGTGCCGCCCGTGTAGCCCGCGCCACACCCGATGGCTACACGCTGCTGCTCAACCACATCGGCATGTCCACCATGCCTGCGCTGTACCGCAAGCTGTCGTTCAGCGTACCCAACGACTTTGAATACCTGGGCATGGTCAACGAAGTGCCCATGACGCTGATCGCTCGCCCCACCATGCCCGCCAACAACTTCAAGGAGTTGACGGCCTGGATCCAGCAGAACAAGGGCAAGATCAACCTGGGCAACGCGGGCCTGGGCGCGGCCTCGCACCTGTGCGGACTGATGTTCAAGTCCGCCCTGCAGACGGACATGACGGATGTGCCTTACAAGGGCACGGCCCCTGCCATCACCGACCTGATTGGCGGCCAGATTGACCTGCTGTGCGACCAGACCACCAACACCACCAGCCAGATCGAAGGCAAGAAGGTCAAGGCCTATGCCGTGACCACCGCCAAGCGCCTGACCACGCCCGCGCTCAAGGACCTGCCCACCCTGGCCGAATCCGGTCTGAAGGACTTCAACGTGAGCATCTGGCACGGCCTGTACGCCCCCAAGGGCACACCAGCCGATGTGCAGAAGAAGATCAACGAAGCCCTCAAGGTCGCACTGAAGGACCCTGAGTTCATCAAGAAGCAGGAAGCCCTGGGCGCCGTGGTCATCACCGACAAGCGCATCGATGGCCCGGAACACAAGAAGTTTGTGGCGGCTGAGATCGACAAGTGGGGCGCCGTCATCAAGGCCGCTGGCACCTACGCGGACTGATGCTTTCCCACACGGCAGGGCTCTGAACGCAGCCCTGTCAGCCCCCAAAAAAGCCGCCGCGTTGCGGCTTTTTTCATGGGTGCGTGGTGGGTTATTGATCGCACCATGCGCAAGACATAGCGCCTGGCAAATCCCATGCGCCGACAGGATTGGGGTTATCCATCTGCCCCCACTGCGCCAACGCGCGTAGAACCAGGGCAGACCTTTCTCCTCCCCCCCGACATCAAGGATCGATCTCCATGGCACGCACTCCCCTCCACGCACCCACTCGCCCATCCGGTGCGACAGTCGCCGTGCACCCACTTCGTGCGCGACGTCGCCAGGCGCTGACCCTGGCCGCCAGTGCGCTGGCTCTGGCCTGCGCGGCGGCGCTGCTGCCCACCATGGCGCGCGCCCAGGGGGCATGGCCCACCAAGCCGGTGCGCATCGTCGTGCCCTTTGCGCCCGGTGGCACGACCGACATCCTGGCCCGCGCCATGGCGCCCGAGCTGTCCAAGGCCTTCGGCCAGCAGTTCATCGTGGACAACCGTGCCGGCGCCGGCGGCAATGTCGGTGCGGAGATCGTCGCCAAGTCGCCCGGCGACGGCTACACGCTGTTGATGGGCACCGTGGGCACCCACGGCATCAACCGTGCGCTGTACGCGAAGCTGCCGTACGACCCCATCAAGGACTTTGTGCCCATCACCATGGTGGCGGCTGTTCCCAATGTGATGGTGATGAATGCCGACAAGGCCAAGGCCCAGGGCATTCACAACGTGCAGGATTTCATCCGGGTGGCCAAGGCCAACCCCGGCAAGATGAACATGGCCTCCAGCGGCAACGGCACGTCGATCCATCTGGCTGGCGAGCTGTTCAAAAGCATGACCGGCACCTTCATGCTGCACCTGCCCTACCGTGGCTCGGGCCCGGCGCTCATGGACATGGTGGCGGGCAATGCGGACGTGATGTTCGACAACCTGCCCTCGTCCATGGCGCAGATCAAGGCCGGCAAGCTCACCGCGCTGGCCGTGACCAGCTCCGAGCGCTCGGGCGCACTGCCCGATGTGCCCACCGTGGAGCAGGCGGGCGGCCCCACACTCAAGGGCTACGAGGCCAGCTCCTGGTTCGGCCTGCTGGCCCCGGCGGGCACACCCGCCGACATCGTCAACCGCATCCAGCAGGAGGTCGCCAAGTCACTGGCCACGCCCGCCATGAAGGAGCGGTTGCTGGCACAAGGCGCCATCCCCGGCGGCAACACCCCGGCCGAATTTGCCAAGCACATCGACAACGAGCACAAGAAGTGGGCGCAGGTGGTGAAGACGTCGGGGGCCAAGGTGGATTGAGGGTTGGCGCCACCGCATCAGCCGTGGCGCGACCATTGGCTGCGGCGCCAGCCGAACGTACGCAGCCAAGCTTAACAACGCTCGCTAGCGGCAGACGTACTCGCGGTCAGGTCACACACCCCACACTACATCCACGTCCGCCGCAGCACTGCGCTTGAGCATCTCGATGAACGGCGCAGCACGCTGGCGCAGGCGCACGGCCTCGTTGATTTCTTCAGCCGCGGCCTCATCGTTTTCCTGGGCTTCGGGCTGGGCTTCGTCGGCGATCACGGCCGCCTCCAGCGCGGCAATGGCGCCGGGGATCTGGGCAGCGGTCACGATGCCGCTGGCGCCGGGTGTCTTGCCGATGATGGTCACGATCTGGCGCCCCTGGGGTTCGAGCATGATCAGGTCGGCGGTGGCGCGGGATTTGAACTTGTAGAGCATGGTCAAGGCCTATCGGAAGAGGTTGCCAGGGTCCGCATACATATAGTCGCGGGTGAACGGATAGCTCGATTGTGCGCCGGGCAAAAGGCCTCTGGCCGTGTCGCCATCCGGCTTGATGGCCAGCATCTGGTGCAGCGCCATCCAGCCACGTTCAAAACCCAGGGCGCTGCCCGCAAGGTACAGGCGGTACGCACGCAAGACCTTATCACCCTGCTCCTCCCCTCCTTGTGCGACCAGCACCTCACGGGCTGCAGGTAATCGGGCTTCGAGCCCGTCGGACCACGCCCACAGCGTGCGCGCATAGTGCGGGCGCAGGTTCTCGGTGTCCACCATCTCCAGGCCCGCGCGCGCCATGTCGTGCAACACCGCGCTCACATGCAAAAGCTCCCCGCCCGGGAAGATGTACTGCTCGATAAAGTCACCCATGCCTGCGCCCAGCTGCGCGTTGTCTGCGCCCCCGGCCGTGATGCCGTGGTTCAGCACCAGCCCGCCCGGGCGCAGCAGGCGGGCCACGGTTTCAAAGTAACGCAGCATCTGTGCGCGGCCCACATGCTCGAACATGCCCACCGACGCGATCTTGTCGAAGGGCTGCTCCACCTGCAGCTCGCGGTAATCCACCAATTGCATGCGCACGCGCCCTTGCAACCCGCGCTCGTCAATGAGACGCTGCACATGCGCATGCTGGTTGCGCGACAGCGTGATGCCCGTGGCATCCACGCCGTAGTGTTCGGCCGCCCACAGCAGCAAGCCACCCCAGCCCGCGCCAATGTCCAGGAACCGGTCGCCGGGCTGCAGCTGCAGCTTGCGGCAGATGTGGTCGAGCTTGGCCTCTTGTGCCTGGGCCAGTGTCAGGGCGGGCGATCGGTAGTAGGCACACGAATAGACGCGGCGCGGATCCAGCCACAGCGCGTAGAAGTCGTCCGACAGGTCGTAGTGAAACTGCACATAGCGCGCGTCGTGCGCCAGCGTATGCGACGCCATGGACCGTGCGCGTGCCAGCACCCGCTGCCACCAGCCATGGTGCTGGTCACGGGCCGGGTCGCGTGTCAGCAGGCCTGCGGCCGCAACCATCAGGTCGCGCATGCCGCCTTCCAGCGCCACACGCCCCTCGACGATGGCAGCCCCCACGCTGCCGATTTCGCCTGTGGCCAGCGCCACCAGGGCCATGCGATCGCGAAAGCGCAAGATAACGGCGGGCTCGGGTGCGCCCAGTTGCAGGCCCGCAGGCAACTGGACCGCCATCGGCACCGGCAAGGCCGCCAGCCGCCCCTCCAAGGTGTGCAGCAAGTGCTTCATGCGGCGCATCTTGAAAAATTTGCTGCACCGCGTCAACACCCCGCGATGGCATCAGGGGTTTCGCCGGGAAGGCCCCATTGACAGCGTTTTGTTTAAGCCTAAACTATTTTGGCATGAACATCCTCTGCATTGGCGGTGGGCCCGCCGGTCTCTACTTCGCCCTGCTCATGAAGCAGCAAAACCCCGCGCACCGCGTCACGGTGGTCGAACGCAACCGGCCGTTCGACACCTTCGGATGGGGGGTGGTGCTGTCGGACCAGACGCTGGCCAACCTGCAGGCGGCGGATGCGCCCACGGCAGCCCTGATCGGCGACGCGTTCAACCACTGGGACGATATCGAGGTGTTCTTCAAGGGGCGCAGCGTGCGCTCCACCGGCCACGGCTTCTGCGGCATTGGCCGCAAGCGCCTGCTCAACATCCTGCAGGACCGGTGCCTGACGGTGGGCGTGGAGCTGGTGTTCGAAACCGACGTGGCCGACGACCAGGCGCTGGCCGCACAGTACAACGCCGACCTGGTCATTGCCAGCGACGGCCTCAACAGCCGCATCCGCACCCGCTACGCAGCCACCTACCAGCCAGACATCGATCTGCGCCAGTGCCGCTTCGTATGGCTGGGCACCAAGAAAAAGTTCGACGCTTTTACGTTTGCTTTCGAGCAGACCGAGCATGGCTGGTTCCAGGCCCACGCCTACCAGTTTGACGCCGACACCTCCACCTTCATCGTCGAAACGCCCGAAGCCGTGTGGAAGGCCCACGGCCTGGACCAGATGGAGCAGCCCGAGGCCATTGCATTCTGCGAAAAGCTGTTTGCCCAATACCTGGACGGCAATGCGCTCATCAGCAACGCCACGCACCTGCGCGGCTCGGCCAACTGGATCCGCTTTCCGCGCGTGATCTGCAACACCTGGGTGCACCGCGAAGCCATCGACAGCAAGCAGGCGCCCATCGTGCTGATGGGCGACGCAGCGCACACGGCGCATTTCTCGATTGGCAGCGGCACCAAACTCGCACTGGAAGACGCCATCGACCTCGCCAACGAGTTCGCCACCGGCCTGCCCATCGACGAAGTGCTGCAGCACTATGAAGCGCGCCGCAGCGTGGAGGTACTCAAGATCCAGAACGCCGCGCGCAACAGCACCGAGTGGTTTGAAAACGTGGCGCGCTACGCCGGCATGCCCGTGGAGCAGTTCACCTACTCGCTGCTCACGCGCAGCCAGCGCATCAGCCACGAGAACCTGCGGCTGCGCGATGCCGCGTGGCTGGAGGGCTATGAGGCCTGGCTCGCGGGTGGCAAGGCCGCGATTCCCCCCATGCTCACGCCGTTCACTTTGAAAGGCCTCACGCTCAAGAACCGCATCGTTGTCTCGCCCATGGCCACCTACAGCGCAGTCGAGGGCGTGCCGCAGGACTTTCACCTGGTGCACCTGGGTGCGCGCGCCCTCGGCGGCGCGGCGCTGGTGATGGTGGAGATGACCAGCCCCAAACCCGAGGGCCGCATCACGCCCGCGTGCCCAGGGCTGTGGAACGAAGCACAACAAGCCGCCTTTGCGCGCGTCGTCAACTTTGTGCACGGCAGCAGCACGGCCAAGATCGGCCTGCAGCTCGGCCACAGCGGCCCCAAGGGTTCCACCCGCGTGGGCTGGGAGGGCACGGACGAGCCGCTGGAGGCGGGCAACTGGCCCCTGCTGGCCGCCAGCCCCGTCGCCTACGGCGCGCAGAACCAGACACCCGCCGCCATGACCCGCGCCGACATGGACCGCGTGACCGCCGCGTTTGTGGACAGCGCCCGCCGCGCCGTGGCCTGCGGCTTTGACTGGCTGGAGCTGCACTGCGCACACGGCTACCTGCTGGCCAGCTTTTTGAGCCCCGCCACCAACCAGCGTACCGATGCATACGGCGGCAGCCTGGAGAACCGCTGCCGCTACCCGCTGGAGGTGCTGACCGCGCTGCGCGCCGTGTGGCCGGCCGACAAGCCGCTGAGCGTGCGTATCTCGGCCCACGACTGGCTCCCTGACGGAAATACTGCCGACGACGCCATCGCCATTGCGCGCTTGTTCAAGGCGGCAGGCGCAGACCTGATCGACGTGTCCTCCGGCCAGACCACACGCGACTCGCGCCCGGTGTATGGACGCATGTACCAGACGCCGTTTGCCGACCGCATCCGCAACGAGGTGGGTATTGCCACCATGGCGGTGGGCGCGATCACCGAGGCCGACCACGCGAACAGCATCATCGCCGCCGGCCGTGCCGACCTGTGTGCCATCGCGCGCCCCCACCTGGCCGACCCGGCCTGGACGCTGCACGCCGCCGCGCAGTTGAGCCCCGTGGCCGCAGCGCACACCGACTGGCCGGTGCAGTATCACAGCGGCCGCGACCAGATGCTGCGCGAAATTTCCAAGCAAAAGCAGGCACAAGCGCTAGTGAATCAAGCGCAAGCAGCTACCAAAAACAGAGCATCCGAGGAAGAAGGCTAGCCATGGACCTCGAAGCCCGCCTGCACGGCGCCGCTCCCAGTGAACACCCCGAGGCCCTGCGCCTGTGGCTGCGCCTGCTCACCTGCACCCAGCTCATCGAAAAACAGGTGCGCAGCCACCTGCGCGCGCAGTTCGACACCACCTTGCCACGCTTTGACCTGATGGCCCAGCTGGAGCGCGCGCCAGACGGCATGAAGATGAAGGAACTCTCGCGCCGCATGATGGTGACGAGCGGCAACATCACCGGCATCACCGACCAGCTCGTGGCCGAAGGGCTGGTGGAGCGCATGGACGTGGAAGGCGACCGCCGCGCGTACCTGGTGCGCCTCACGCCGCAAGGCCGCGAGCAGTTCAACACCATGGCGCGCCAGCACGAGCAATGGATCGTCGAGGCCTTCGCCACGCTGGGCGAGCGCGACATCGCCACCTTGTACCGCCTGCTGGGCAAGGTGAAAGAACACACACAAAACAATTCTTTGGAGACAGCCGAATGAAACACTACATCGGGGCGAGCAACCCCATGCGCGAGCAGTTCAACCCAGAGGCCCGCTACGTGGCCGAGCATTTCGCGTGGAGCTTTGATGCTGGCGTGGGCACCGTCACGCTCAACCGGCCCGACCGCAAGAACCCTCTCACCTTCCAGAGCTATGCCGAGCTGCGCGACTTCTTCTACGCGCTGCGCTTTGCCACCGATGTGAAAGCCATCGTTGTCACGGGTGCGGGCGGCAACTTCTGCTCGGGCGGCGACGTGCACGAGATCATCGGCCCGCTCACCACCATGACCATGCCCGAGCTGCTGGAGTTCACGCGCATGACGGGTGACCTGGTGAAAGCCATGCGCGCCTGCCCGCAGCCCGTGCTGGGCGCCATCGACGGCATCTGCGCCGGTGCGGGCGCGATGATGGCGCTGGCCTGCGACATGCGCTACGGCACAGAGGCCACCAAGACCGCGTTCTTGTTCACCCGCGTGGGCCTGGCCGGTGCCGACATGGGCGCCTGCGCACTGCTGCCGCGCATGATCGGCCAGGGCCGCGCCAGCGAGCTGCTGTTCACCGGCCGCGCGATGACAGCGCACGAGGGTCTCGCCTGGGGCTTCTTCAACGATTTGTATGAGAGCGCTGACCTGCTGGCGAACGTGCAGGCCACGGCGCGCGCGCTGGCCGATGGTCCCACCTTCGCCCACGGCATGACCAAGACCATGCTGAGCCAGGAGTGGAGCATGACCATCGAGCAGGCCATCGAAGCCGAAGCGCAGGCCCAGGCCATCTGCATGCAGACCGAAGACTTCCGCCGCGCCTACGAAGCCTTCGCCGCCAAGCAAAAGCCCGTGTTCCAGGGAGATTAAGAAGGTGTGAAAGAACCCGCCATGCCCGCTCATCCCGCCAAAACACACCCGCTCGTCGTTGCAAATGCTCGCCATAGCTCAGGCTATGGCTGTGCTTTGCGCCTAGATCGGCCGGGTTTTCGCAGTCTGCTCGGCCACGCCGGGCTCATCCACACCTTCTAACCATGCACGTTGCAACGCCCCCGGCCCCCTGCCCGCCCTCCACGGCGCACCTGGCCCTGCCCTTCTTCGACGAAGCGCACCGCGCGCTGGCCGAGGGCCTGCTGCCCTGGGCCGCTGCGCAAGCGGTCGATGAAACCGATGACCGCGCCGCCTGCCGCGACTGGGTGCAGCGCCTGGGCGCGGGCGGCTGGCTGCGCTACTGTGTGCCGGCCGAGCACGGCGGCGCGCTGCCCGCACTGGACTCGCGCGCGCTGGTGCTGCTGCGCGAGACCCTGGCCTACCACTCACCGCTGGCGGACTTTGCGTTTGCGATGCAGGGGCTGGGCAGCGGTGCGATCACGCTGGCGGGCAGCTCCGCGCAGCAGGCGCACTACCTGCAAGGCGTGGCGCGTGGCGAACTGATTGCTGCGTTTGCGCTGAGCGAGCCCGAGGCGGGGTCAGATGTGGGCGCTATGCAAACCATAGCTGCCAGCACAGATTCGACTAGCGCTACAGGCACTTTTTGCTTGAACGGCACCAAAACCTGGATCAGCAACGGCGGCATCGCCGACTTCTACTGCGTGTTCGCCAAGACCGACCCGAGCGGCGGCACGCGCGGCATCAGCGCCTTCATCGTCGATGCGAACACGCCGGGCCTCGATACCTCGCGCCACATCCATGTGATGGCGCCCCACCCGCTGGCCACGCTGCAGTTCACCAACTGCAACGTGCCCGCCACCGCGCTGCTGGGCGACGAGAACGGCGGCTTCAAGCTGGCCATGCGCACGCTCGACATCTTCCGCGCATCGGTGGCCGCTGCCGCCCTCGGCATGGCGCGCCGCGCACTGGCCGAGGCCGTGCACCACGCCCGCCATCGCCGCATGTTCGGCCAGACGCTGGCGGACTTCCAGCTCACCCAAGCCAAGATCGGCGAGATGGCCGCGCTGGTGGACAGCGCCGCGCTGCTCACCTACCGCGCGGCCTGGCTGCGCGACACGGGCCAGGCGCGCGTGACTGCCGAAGCCGCGATGGCCAAGATGACCGCCACTGAAAACGCCCAGCGCGTCATCGACATGGCGCTGCAGCTGCACGGCGGGCGCGGCGTGGAAGTGGGCAGCAAGGTCGAATCGCTGTACCGCGACATCCGCTCGCTGCGCATTTACGAAGGCGCCACCGAAGTGCAGCAGCTCATCATCGGTAAGGCCGTTTTGCAGGAGTAATCGCATGAAAGCCCCCTCCGCCCAGCCCGACCATTTCGTGCACGACCGCCTGCCTGCACCCGAGGCCTGGCCAACACTGCGCTACGACCTGCCCGAACTGCAGATCGCCCACAAGGCCAACCTGGTGCAGGCGCTGTTCGACCAGGCCGAACGTGCGGGCCACATCGACCGCCCCCTATTGCGCGGCCCGCACCGCACGTATACCTACCGCGACGCCCGCACCGAGGCCGCGCGCATTGCCGAGGTACTGACGCAGGACCACGGCCTCGTGCCCGGCAACCGCGTGCTGCTGCGCGGCGGCAACACGGTGGAGATGGCGCTGGCCTGGCTGGGTACCGTCTACGCGGGGCTGGTGGCGGTGGCCACCATGCCGCTGCTGCGAGCGGTGGAGCTGGGCAGCATCATCGACCGTGCCCAGCCCACGCTGGCGCTGTGCGACGGCCGCCTGCTGGCCGAGCTGCAAGCCGCGCAGACGCAGCACCCCGTGCTCGCCACCATCGTGCCCTTCCATACAGCGCCGGATGCGGCCGACCTGCTGCAGCGCGCGCAGGGCAAGCCCGGCACCACGCCGCCCTGCCCCACGTCGGCGGACGACATCGCGTTGATGGCCTTCACCTCCGGCACCACAGGTTCCCCCAAGGCGGCCGTGCACACGCACCGCGATGTGCTGGCAGGCTGCGAGGCCTGGCCGCGCCATGTACTCAAGGCCACGCCCGATGACATCGTGGCGGGCTCGCCACCGCTGGCGTTCACCTTTGGCCTGGGCGGCTTGCTGGTGTTTCCGATGTGGGCCGGGGCCAGCGTGTACTTCCCCGACCAGCCCTACACCCCCGAAACCATGGTGCGGCTGATGCGCGACGCGGGCGTGACCATCTGCTACACCGCCCCCACCTTCTACCGGCAGATGGCACCGTTCGCCAAACAGATCGGCCTGCCCCAGCTGCGCACCAGCGTGAGCGCGGGTGAGGGGCTGCCCGACGCCACGCGCCAGCTGTGGAAGGAGGCGACCGGCCTGGACATGACGGACGGCATTGGCGCCACCGAGATGTTCCACATCTTCATCTCTTCGCCCGGCAGTGAGAGCCGGCGCGGCGCCATCGGCAAGGTGGTGCCCGGCTACACCGCCAAGGTGGTGGACGACGAAGGTAATGAGCTGCCGCGGGGCACCGTGGGCAAGCTCGCGGTGATCGGCCCCACGGGCTGCAAGTACCTCGACGACCCGCGCCAGGCCAAGTACGTGAAGGATGGCTGGAACTACCCGGGCGATGCTTTCACGCAAGACGCGGACGGCTACTTTTTCTACCAGGCACGCGACGACGACATGATCATCACCGCCGGCTACAACGTGGGCGGCCCCGAGGTGGAAGACGCCCTGCTGCGCCACCCGGCCGTGGCCGAGTGCGGCGTGATCGGCGTGCCCGACGAGGAGCGCGGCATGGTGGTCAAGGCCATCTGCGTCTTGAAGCCCGGCCACACAGGCGATGCCGCCATGGTCAAGACGCTGCAGGACCATGTGAAAGCCACCATCGCCCCGTTCAAATACCCACGCGTGGTGGAGTTTGTGACCGCCCTGCCGCGCACCGAAACCGGCAAGCTGCAGCGCTTCAAGCTGCGCCAGGGCGCGGTGCCGGCACCTTCTTCTTCAACAAAAACAACATGATGAAAAACACCCTTTTGCAGCCCGAAGGCTGGGTCACCCCCAAGGGCTACGCCAACGGCGTGGCCGCGCGCGGAACGATGGTTTTTACCGGCGGCCAGATCGGCTGGAACGCGCAGCAACAGTTTGAGAGCGACGACTTCATCGACCAGACGAGGCAGACGCTGCTGAACGTGCGGGCGGTGCTGGAGGCTGGCGGCGCAGGCCCCGAGCACCTGGTGAGGCTGACCTGGTACGTGACCGACCGCAACGAATACAACAGCCGCCTGAAGGAGCTGGGCGCGGTCTACCGCGAGGTGCTGGGCAAGAACTTTCCGGCGATGGCCTGCGTGCAGGTGGCGGGGCTTATGGAAGAGCGCGCGAAGATCGAGATTGAAGCAACCGCTGTAATCCCGGACTGAGCTTTTCCAGCCACCGCTGCAGCGCTTGCCCGTACAGGATGAACGCCAGCGCCGCCCCAATCAACGGCAGCGCGGCAAACACCCAGCCCGTGAGCAGCTCGCCCCCCAGCGCCACGCCCACCAGCAAAGCCACCGCAGGGTTCACGAACGAATAGCTCCCCGCCAACGCTGCGGACGTGTTCTGCAGCAGCCACAGGTACGCATTGAGCGCCACCAAGGTGCCAAACACCAGCAGATAGACCCACGCCGCCCACGACTTGGCAGTGACCTGGCCCAGGGCGCTCAACGGCTCAAACCACAACGCCACCACCAGCCCCATGGCGCCCCCCGCAAACCACTGCGCGGCCGATGCCATGGCGGGCGCAGGTAGCGACAGCTTGCGCGATGCATACGAGCCCACACTCCAGCACAGCGGAGCACCAAAGGCCAGCAGCGCACCGAGCCAGGTGGCTGAAAAGTCGCCCTCCAGCGCCAGCAGCAGCGCACCCACCACGCCCAGGGCCAGGCCGATCCAGCTGGTGAAGGGCACCCGCTCGCCGCCCCAGCGCGACCACAGCGCCAGCCACATCGGCATGGTGGTGACCACCGTGGCCATCAGGCCCGAGCCAATGCCCAGCTTTTGCGCAAAACCCATCAGGTTCATGGCCAGAAACACCATGCAGCCGCCCACCACCGCCGAATTGCGCCATTGCGCCCACGTGGGCAATGCATGGCCTTGCCACAGCGCAATCAGCAGCATCACCCCCCCTGCACACAGAAAGCGGATCGCATTCATCAGCAGCGGCGGCATGCTCTGCAGCGCAATACCAATGGCGAAATAGGTAGTGCCCCAGACGATGTAGACCAACAGCAGTGCCATGGCCACCGCCCCTTTGCGCTGTGCGCGGGCTTGCGCATTGAAAATTGCCAGCATATTCTTCACCTGACCGAATAATTTATGGAAACCGCAAGGTTTTCGGAATTTTTACCAAAATCGAGCGGCTATGCAAGCAAATATTCAGACAGATGACATGGACGCCAGAATTATTTCGGCGCTAGGCGCCGATGGCCGACGTTCCTATGCCGATGTGGGGGCCGAAGTGGGACTGTCCACCGCCGCAGTGCACGAGCGCGTGAAGAAGCTGCTGGACAAGGGCGTGATTCGCCGGTTTTCGATCAGCGTGGACCCGGAACGCGTGGGGCTGAACTTCACCGCGTTTGTGGCGATCCGCAACGATGGCGGCGCGCACTGCCGCGACATTGCGCCGCGCCTGCGCGGTATCCCCCAGGTGGAGGAGTTGCACAGCGTGGCTGGCGAGCACGACTTCCTGGCCAAGATCCGCACCACGCACGCGCGCGGGCTGGAGGACGTGCTCTACCAGATCAAGGCGATTCCCGGCGTGGCGCGCACCACGAGCACCGTGGTCCTGAATACCGAGTTTGAAGACCGGCCGCTGGACCTGGGCTGGGTGAATGGCGACAAGGGAGGTTGACGCGTAGGGGCGGCCTCGGCTTGGTCGCGCGGCTGTTTACGCAGCCACCGGGGCGAGTTCAGCCGCAGCGGCAACCGCCGCTGGAACTGGCGCCAGCCGCTGCACCAGGGCCATGTAGTAGCCCAGCGGGGGCGTGACCAACCCCGGCACCTTGGCATGGTCGTCATAGCGGCGCAGGCGGATGGCCTCCTGCGCGAAGGGCTGGGCCGCAAACTGCATCGCCTCTTTGGGCGTGAAGGGCCCGCCCTGCAGCACCAGGCTGTGCTGCGATGCGGGCGACAGTGTCTCCCAGTACCCGGGCTCCATGGTGCACAGGTAGCGCTTGGCATCCACATGCAGGCGGATGGGCTCCAGCACCGCGTCGGGCAGCAGGCCCCGCAAGAACGGGATGGCCATGTACTGGTGCAGGTCGTCTTGCTCGGCCGTGTCGCCCCCGGGTGCCAGCAGGTGTCCCAGGTCGTGCAGCAGGGCCGCGACGACAGTGGCCGGGGTTTCACCCGATTTTTCGGCCCACTGTGCACACTGCAGCGCATGCTCCAGCTGGCTGACCGCCTCGCAGCCGTACTGGTTCACGCCCCGGGTAGCGAGCAGGCGGGCAATGTCTTCAAGGTTCAATGCCATGGCGTGCTCCTTGTCAAACCAGTGCCTTGCGGATGCGGGCCGACACCAGGTCGATGACGCTCACCGTGACCACGATGATGAGCATGACCGCGCAGGTCTCGGCGTACTGGAAGCCCCGGATGATTTCCCACAGCACCACCCCAATGCCTCCAGCACCCACCATGCCCACCACCGAAGCCGAACGCACGTTGGCCTCGAAGCGGTACAGCGTGTACGAGATCCACAGCGGCATGACCTGCGGGATCACGCCATAGATGATTTCGTGCAGTGCGCTCGCACCGGTGGAGCGGATGCCTTCCACGGGCTGCGGGTCAATCGCCTCCACGGCTTCGGAAAACAGCTTGGCCAAGGTGCCCGAGGTGTGGATCCACAGGGCCAGGACACCCGCAAAAGGCCCCAGGCCCACGGCCACCACAAACAACATGGCAAACACCATTTCGTTGATGGCGCGGCACGCGTCCAGCACGCGGCGCACCGGCTGGTAGAACCACCAGGGCACGATGTTGGACGAGGCCAGCAGTGCCAGCGGCACGGCGGTGACCACCGCCAGCGCCGTGCCCCACAGCGCGATCTGCAGCGTGACCAGCATCTCCTGCACATAGATCTGCCACTGCGCAAAATTGGGCGGAAAGAACTCCGCCGCATAGCTGACCATGTTGCCCGAGTCGTTCCACAGATCGAGCGGGCGCATGTCGGCGCCCTTCCAGGACGCCGCCAGCAACACCAGCAGGATGCCCCACGACAGGTACCAGGCCAGGCTGCGCTTGGGCGCCGAGGTGCTGGCCAGTGTGGCCAGCGAGGGATTCAAAGCAGAGGACATGGAGACACCCGGGCCGCAACAAGAAACCTGCGGATTACTTCAACGACGCCAGCTGCTGGTCGATCTCGGCCAGGCGGGTCTTCTTGTCAGAATCAGCCAGCGTCGCGTCGGCCTCGATCTTGTTGCGCTTGCCGAAGAGGTCTAGCTGGCGGATGGGGGTGAGCTGGGCATTGGTCGATGGTTTGAAGCCCGAGAGCTTGGAGATCTTCACCACGATCTCCTTCTCGCGCGCATCGGTCTTGGCGTAGTTGTAGAAGAAGTCGCGGATCTTGGTCTTGGTGGCCTCGGGCAAGTCCTTGCGCATCACCAGAGGGTCCAGCGGAATCAGGGGCGAGGTCCAGACGATCTTGATGTCCTTGAACTTCTCGGGCTGGCGTTCCTTGATCTTTTCCAGGTTCTCGCTGTTGTTGGTGGCCACATCCACCTGTTTGTTGGCCACGGCCAGCGCGTTGGTCTCGTGGTTGGCACTGCGCGTGATCTTGAAGTGCGTCTTCGCGTCGATCTTGTTCTGCGCAAAAGCGTAATAGCCGGGCACCAGGAAGCCCGAGGTGGAGTTGGGGTCGCCGTTGCCAAAGCTCAGCGACTTGCCGTTCTTGAGCACGTCATCCAGGGTGGCCAGGGAGCTGTCCTTGTGCACGATGAGGTGCGAGTAGTAGCCCTGCGTGCCGTCGGCGTTCACCATCTGCGCAAAGACTTCGCCGTTGGCGCGGTCCACGGCTTCCATGGCCGACTTGTTGCCCAGCCAGGCCACCTGCATCTTGTTGAAGCGCATGGCTTCGATGAGGCCTGCGTAGTCGGATGCAAAGAAGGCATTGATCTTCAGACCGGTCTGCTTGGCCATGTCATCCAGCAGGGGCTGCCAGTCTGCCTTGAGGTTTTGCGAGGCCTCGGTCGAGATCATGCCGAAGTTGATGTCCTGGGCCAACGCGCCCGTGGTCAAACCCAGCCCGATCGTCAGGGCGGCACACAGTTTCTTGAACATGTTGAAAACTCCAGAGAAAGGAATTGAAAAGAAACAAAAGGCCGTTCAGGCGGCCTGGACCATGGCGGGCGCCCACTGTGGGACGGGTGTGGGGGCGTGCACGGGTGCTGTGGGGGCACCCGCTGCATCCGCCAGAATTTCGTCGGCGTGCACGCCATACAGGCTGCGCAGCAGTGCGGGCGTGAGGGCCGCCGAGGGGCCGTCGTACACCACCTGACCGTGGTGCAAGGCCACCACGCGGGGGCAGTATTTGATGGCCACATCCACCTGGTGCAGCGACACGATGACAGTGCAGCGGTCCTCGCGGTTGATGCGGGCCAGGATGTCCATGACCTTGCGCGAGGACTCCGGGTCGAGCGACGCGATGGGCTCGTCGGCCAGCACCACCTTGGCGCCCTGCACCAGCGTGCGGGCAATGGCCGCGCGCTGCTGCTGCCCGCCGGACAGGGTGGAAGCACGTTGTGCATGGCATTCGGCAATGCCCACGCGGTGGAGCGCTTCCAGCGCCAGCGCGCGCTCCTGCGGCTTGAACATGCGCAGCCAGCCGCGCCACCAGGGCGTGCGGTGCAGCAGGCCCACCAGCACATTCATCAACACCGGCAAGCGGTCCACCAGGTTGAACTGCTGGAACACAAAGCCCACCTGCGAACGCACCTTGCGGATGTCGCTGTGGATGCGCCCACCCTGCTGCACGCAGCGACCATCCACCTCGATCAGCGAATCGCTGGCCGCATCGGCCACCACCAGGCCCGCCACATGGCGCAGCAGGGTGGACTTGCCCGAGCCCGATGCACCAATCAGCGCCACCATCTCGCCGCGCTGCACGGTGAGGTTGATGTCGCGCAGGGCGTGTTTGCCGTTGGCGAAATGCTTGTTCAGTTGGTGGATGTGCAGTGCGGCGGTCATGGCAGCCTCCTGGGGGTTAAGTCGTCTAGACAACCGGAGTGTGGTAGTGGGGCGTGACAGTGCTTTGACAGTTGGGAGAAGTTTGGATGTCAGGAAAGACTTGCACGCGCTCTAAAGGACGCGCTGCCCTTCGCGCCACACCCCACGCACCACGGCCTGGCGGCCGCCATCGGGCAGCTCGGCCATGTGCACCTGCACCAAGTCGGCGCGCAGGCCGGGCGCCAGCGCGCCCCGATCCAGCATGCCCGCCGCCTTGGCCGGGTTGCGGGTGACGGTGGCCACGGCCTGTGGCAGGGGCAGGATGTCGTCCTGTACCAGCCGCATCACCGCGCTCAGCAGACTGCCGGGCACATAGTCGGACGAGAGGATGTCCAAGAGCCCCCTGCGCGCCAAGTCGGCCGCCGCCACGTTGCCCGAATGCGAACCACCGCGCACCACGTTGGGCCCGCCCATCACGGTGAGCAGCCCCCGCTCATGCGCAGCCTGGGCTGCGGCCAGTGTGGTCGGGAACTCCGACATCGCGGCCCCTTCGGCATGGGCCTGCTCCACATGGGCCACCGTGGTGTCGTCGTGGCTGGCCAGCGAGATACCGTGTGTGCGGCAGTAATCCACAAAGTACGCACGGTGTGGCTCGGCATACTGCGCCTGCAGCGTGGCCGCGTGCGCCACCTGGCGCTCGAATTTCTCGGCGCTCCAGCCCTTCTTGCCGGTGTAGTAGGTGCGCGCCTGCTCGATGTTCTCCCACTGGCGCTGACCTGGGGTGTGGTCCATCAGCGAGATCAACGACAGGCGCGGGTGCCCGTGGAAGGGCTCGAACAGGTCGATGGTGTTGGGCGCAGGCAGCTCGCAGCGCACATGCAGGTGGTGGTCGGCCCGCAGCAGGTTGCGCTCGGTGCAGGTATCGATAGTGTCGAGCACGCGGTTCCAGGCGCTGCCGCGCAGGCTGTCCATATCGGCCTCGCCCACGCCCAGCGCATCCAGCACCGTGGTGATGCCTGCGGCCGCAATCTCGGCGTCGTGCGCCAGCAGTGCGGGCATCTCGGCCCATTGCACCTTGGGTCGCGGCATCAGGTGGCGCTCGAAGTTGTCGGTGTGGATTTCGACCAAGCCCGGCAGCAGGTAGTCGCCCCCCAGGTCGATGCCTTGCAGGGCCGCAGTGCCCCCACTATCCAGCGACGCAATGCGCCCGCCATCCACCTGCAGGCTGCCCAACACCACTTCGCCCGGCAGCACCATGCGGGCGTTCTTGAACACGGTCGCGGTCATGCCGATGCTCCCCGAAATTCGCCCACATTCACGCGGCGCGTGGCCACCGCGGCGCCCACCTGCGCGTCGTGAAAAATGCCCACCAGGGCCGCCCCGCGCGCCACCGCCTCGCGGATCATGGCGATCACGGTATCGGTGTTGGCTGCATCGAGCGATGCGGTGGGCTCGTCCAGCAACAGCAACGGCTTGGGCTTGATCATGTTGCGGGCAATGTTGATGCGCTGCTGCTCCCCACCCGAGAAGGTGGCGGGCGGCAGGTGCCACAGCCGCTCGGGAATGCGCAGGCGGGTCAGCCACTGGCGGGCGGCCTCGCGCGCGGCCTCGATGCCCGCAGGGTCGTCCCTGGCGTCTTCCGCCAGTGGCTCGGCCACTACGTCCAGCGCCGACACACGGGGGATGACCCGAAGAAACTGGCTCACATAGCCCACGGTGTCGCGCCGCAGCTGCACCAGCGCACGCGGCGTGGCCTGTGTCACATCCACCACGGCGCCATCGGCCGCGCGCACGGTGATGCGCCCCGCATTGACCCGGTAGTTGGCGTAGATCAACTTGAGCAGCGTGCTCTTGCCCATGCCCGAGGGGCCGTCAAGCACCACACATTCACCGGGCTGCACGGTCAGGTCCACCTGGGCAAGCACAGGCAGTTCGATGCCGTTCTGGTGGTGCAGGGTGAAGCGCTTGGCCACTCCTTGCATCTGGAGAATGGGAGCAATGGAAGGCTGGTTCATGGCTGCAGTACCGAAGAAACGAGGAGCTGGGTGTAGGGGTGTTGCGGGTCGTCGAGCACCTGGTCGGTCAGGCCGGCCTCCACCACGCGGCCGCGCTGCATGACCACCATGCGGTGGGCTAGCAGGCGTGCCACGGCCAGGTCGTGTGTGACCACAATGGCCGCCAACTGCATCTGCCGCGTGAGCTGGCGCAGCAGGTCCAGCAGGCGCGCCTGCACCGACACATCGAGGCCCGAGGTGGGTTCGTCCATGAACACCAGGCGAGGCTGGGTGACCAGGTTGCGCGCAATCTGCAGGCGCTGGCGCATGCCGCCCGAAAACGTGCGCGGTGCATCGTCGATGCGCGCCGCGTCGATCTCCACGCGCTGCAGCCATTCGGTGGCCGTGGCGCGCAGCTTTCCGTAGTGGCGCTCGCCCAGGCCCATCAGGCGCTCGCCCACGTTGGCACCGGCGGACACATCCATACGCAGGCCGTCCGCCGCGTTCTGGTGCACAAAGCCCCAGTCGGTGCGCGCCAGCAGGCGCTGCTGCGCTTCTGTCATGGCGTAGATGTCCTGCAGCTCGCCGCTGCGCTGGCGGAACTGCACCGTGCCTTCGTCCGGGGCGCTGCGTGCTGCAATGGCGTTGAGCAGCGTGGACTTGCCAGAGCCCGACTCGCCCACCACGGCCAGCACCTCGCCGGGCCACAGGTCAAAGGACGCGCCTTGCAGCGCCACGCGGTCGCCATAGCGCCTGCTGACGTTGCGCACGCTCAGCAGCGGCGCAGAAGGTTCGGGGTGATTCATGTGAGGGTCTCGACAACAAAGCTCAGGCCATGCTGCGCAAAGCCCAAGGATTCATAGAAGGCATGCGCGCCCTTGCGGCGGGCGTTGGACGAGAGCGCGAGCTTGTAGCAGCCCGCGTCGCGCGCCTGCTGCATGGCGTGGGCCATCATCTGGCGGCCAATGCCTCGGCCCTGCTGGTCCTGTGCCACTACCACGTCTTCCACGATGGCCGAGGGCGTGCCCCGATGCGCCAGGTTGTGCATGACGAGCAGCGCATAGGTGCCCACCACGGCGCCGTGCTGCGCGGGGTCGCAGGCCACCCACACGCGGTAGCTGGGGTAGCGGGCGAACTGGGACCATACGGCCTCGGCTTCTTCCAGGGTCAGCACGTCGGCCGGGCTGTCTTCAATGGCGGCATACAGCGCCAGCACGCTCTCCAGGTCTGCCTGCCGGGCTTCGCGGATGTGCACGGTGCTCATGCGGCGCCGCCTTCCACCCGCGCAGTTTCGGCCTTCTGCGCCTGGCGCTCCTGGCAGTAGTCCGAGTCCGAACACACATGCATGCGGCCGCCCTGGTCGTCGGTGATGACCTCGTCCAGAAAGCTGTCGGTGGCGCCACACAGGGCGCAGGCAGCATCCCAGCGCTGCACCTCGAACGGGTGGTCCTCAAAACCCAGGCTCTCCACCGGCGTATAGGGCGGCACGGCATAGATGCGCTTTTCGCGGCCCGCGCCAAACAGCTGCAGCGCGGGGTTCATGTGCATCTTGGGGTTGTCGAACTTGGGGATGGGCGACGGCGCCATCACGTACCGGCCGTTGACCAGCACCGGGTAGTCGTAGGTGGTGGCGATGTGGCCGTAGCGCGCGATGTCTTCGTAGAGCTTGACGTGCATGAGCCCGTACTCGGCCAGGCCGTGCAGAGTGCGCGTTTCGGTCTCGCGCGGCTCCAGGCGTTGCATGGGCTCGGGCACCGGCACCTGGTAGACGATGACCTGGCATTCGGCCAGCGGCGTCTCGGGGATGCGGTGGCGCGTCTGGATCAGCGTGGCCTCGCGCGTGCGGGTGGTGGTGGCCACCGCCGTGGTGCGCTCGAAAAAGCGGCGGATGTTGACGGCGTTGACCGTGTCGTCCGAGCCCTGGTCGATGACCTTGAGGCAGTCCTGCGGGCCGATGATGGACGCGGTGACCTGGATGCCGCCCGTGCCCCAGCCATAGGGCAGCGGCATTTCGCGGGAGCCAAACGGCACCTGGTAGCCGGGGATGGCCACGGCCTTGAGGATGGCGCGGCGGATCATGCGCTTGGTGCGCTCGTCCAGGTAGGCAAAGTTGAAGTGGCCGTCCACCGGTGCGGCGTCGGCGGGCAGGCCCATCACGGCGGGTTCCAGGGGCGCGTTCATGCGGCATCCTCCTCGGCGGGGGTGGTGGGGTGGGCGGCAGCGGCGCGCATCTTGCGCACCAGCTCCAGCTCGGACTGAAAGTCCACGTAGTGCGGCAGCTTCAGGTGCTGCACAAAGCCCGAGGCTTCGAGGCTGTCGCTGTGGCCCAGCACGAACTCCTGCATCTGTGCGGGCGACTCCACCGGCTCGCCCAGCTCATCCGCGCGCAGGGCGCGGTCCACCAGGCTCATGGCCATGGCCTTGCGCTCGCTGTGACCAAACGCCAGGCCGTAGCCGCGCGTGAACTGCGGGGGCTGGCTCTTGCTGCCCGCAAATTGGTTCACCATCTCGCATTCGGTGATCTCGATGTCACCGATCTCGATGGCAAAGCCCAGCTCTTCGGGTACGGCCTCCACCGCTACCGTGCCCAGGCGCACCTCACCCACAAACGGGTGCGAGTGCGAGTAACCGCGCTGCGTGGAATACGCCATGGCGAGCAGGAAGCCCTCGTCGCCGCGTGCCAGGTTTTGCAGGCGTGTGGCGCGGTTGGCGGGGAAGCGCAACGGCTCGCGGGTCAGGTCTGTGGGCGCGGGGTCGCCCGGGGGCACGGGGCGGGTTTCGATCAAGCCTTCCTGGTTGAGCAGGTCCACTACGCGCGGCGTGGGGCCGGGTGGCACCGCAGCTGCCGCAGCGGCAGGCGGCGCCACCGTGCCTTCGGCCAGCAGCTTGAAATCGAGCAGGCGCTGCGTGTAGTCGTAGGTGGGACCCAGCATCTGCCCGCCGGGCAGGTCCTTGAAGGTGGCGGAGATGCGCCGGTCCAGCGCCATGCGGCTGGTGTCCAGCGGGCAGGTGGTGCCTAGGCGCGGCAGCGTGGCGCGGTAGGCGCGCAGCAAAAAGATGGCTTCCACGAGGTCGCCTGCAGCCTGCTTGATGGCAAGGGCCGCCAGTTCGGGGTCGTACACAGAGCCCTCGGTCATCACCCGGTCCACGGCCAGCTTGAGCTGCTGGCGGATCTGCGTCACCGAGAGTTCGGGCTGTGCGGCATCGCCCCGGCGCTGGCGGGCCAGCAGCTGGTAGCTGTTGAGAATGGCGGCTTCTCCGCCTTTGACGGCTACGTACATGCTCAGGCCTCCTGAAGGGCAGTGGCACCGCGTGTTGCCCGCGTGGTCCGTGGCAGACCCACGATGTGGTCTGGGGTGCCCAGCAACAAGTCCACACCGCGCGGGAACATTGCGTGATTGGCCGCCCACTGGGTCTCGAAGTCGTCGGGCAAGCCGTCCACCTGCAAGGCCGCCATCTCCTGAATTCCCGGACCGCGCAATTGCCACGCATTGATGGCGTCCGCCGTGGTGGCGGTGGCGCGCGGTACATCGACCACGCAGGTGGCCGATTGGTCCGGGTAGACGTCGGTGCCCAAGGCCAGGCTGCCAAGCGCTGGCCATTCGTCGCCCTGCGCCACCCACACAAAGCGGGCCTGCACCGGATCGGTCACCAAGGTGCAGCCTGTGTGAAAGCGCAGCCAGGCACCGGCATCACTGGCTGCCAGCTTGGGCGAGAGCCACAAGGTGCAGTCGCTGTCGAGCAGCGCCAGCAGCACGGCAGCCGATGCGGCATGCCCCACGGCGAGCGTCTGGGCGTCGTGTTCTACCGCCACCGTGCGGCCGGGGTGCGACAGCGCCTGCAGCACCGCGCGGAACACCGCCTGGCTGCCAAAGGCTTCATTCGAGAATCCGGCACCCAGCGATGCCAAGGGGGTCGTGCTCATTCGGTGTCCTCGTCGTTGTCGGCATCGCTCTCGCGCGCCACGGTAAAGAAGTTCACCTTGGTGCTGGCAGCCCGCGCCTGGCGCTCGGCCTGCGTATTGCGCAGGTGGTTGCGGATGGGTTCGAGCAGTTGTGCGTCCAGCACCGGTTGCTGAACAGGGTCTTGCAGTAGCGCATCGGCCAGGGCCGCCAGCTGCACCTGGCGGTGCGACCGGCCCAGCACGTAGGCCACGCCCACAGTGGCCTCGGCAGCGTTAGATGCGTCGGCCACGCGCAGCGCGCAGCGGGTGACGGTGACCTCGCCCAGGTTGAAGCGCTCGCCCGTGCCACCGGCGCGGCCCTGCACCATCATCAGGCCGGTCTCTGGTGCACGCAGCCAGCGCGCGGGGCGCGTGGCTTGCTCGTGCAACGCAGATTCGAGCAGCCCCAGCGGCGCCCGGGCCAGCAGCGCCATCCACTGCGCGCGGCCCAGGGGGCGGCCCGGCCCCGGGTTGTCAAAGGCTTGAAACATGGAAGTGGTACCCTGAAAGTTGTATAGACAAATTGAACAACTGGCGCCAGCTTAAAGAGCGCGCATGTAGGTTTCATGACAGCCAGCACCACCTCTCTCACGACCCCGCTACAGGTCCCGCAAGCACCACCACTGCGCCCTGCGCGCGACAGCTTCTGGACGCGCATAGCCACCGAGCTGGCCGAGGCCATCGGCAGCGGCGTTTATCCGCCGGGCCAGCGACTGCCCTCGGAGCACGCGCTGGCCGAGCAGTTCGGCGTGAACCGCCACACCATCCGCCGTTCGCTCGCCAGCCTGTGCAGCCAGGGGCTGGTGCGCATCACGCAGGGCAGCGGCACCTATGTGGAAGACTTTGCGGTGGACCTGGTGCTGGGCAAGCGCACGCGCCACCAGCAGGGCCTGGCACAGGCCGGTCTGCGCGGCAGCCTGGTGGTGCTGCAGGCCCAGACCACGCGCGCCACGGCGGCGCTGGCCAAGGCGCTGCAAGTGCCTGCACGCAGCCCGCTGCTGGCGCTGCGCGTGCGGGGCGACGCCGAGGGCCAGCCCCTGCACATCAGCGAGCGCTACTTTCCCCTGCCCCGCTTCGAAAACCTGGCGGCCGTGGTGCGCGAAACGGGCTCCATCACCGCAGGCTTCACCGCCCACGGCGTGGCCGACTACACGCGCCGCGAAAGCCGCATCACCGCCGAGCTGCCGAGCGCCGAAGTGGCCGCCCAGTTGCGCCAGCCCACCTCACGCCCCGTGCTGCAGGTAGAGAGCCTGAACGTGGACCTGGCAGGCACGCCCATCGAATGGGCGCGCGCCTGGTTTGCGGGCGACCGCGTGAAACTGACCATTGACCACGATGAACACGCCTGACATGTCCCCCACCCACCACCGCTATGCGGTCTATTTCGCACCCAACCCGGGCAGCCTGGGCTGGCTCGCCGGCAGCCACTGGCTGGGGCGCTGCGCTGCGCTGCTGCAGCCGCTGCAGCAGCTCGCCATCGACGGCGTGGCGGCGGACGACCTGCACCGCCTGACCGCAGCGCCCCGCCGCTACGGCTGGCACGCCACGCTCAAGGCGCCGTTTGCGCTGGCGCCCGGCACCGACTGGATCACGCTGCACCAGGCCGTGCAGTCCGTGGCGCGCGGTCTGCAACCCTTTGTGCTGCCGCCCCTGCAGGTGCAGCGCATCGACGACTTTCTAGCGCTGGTGCCCCCGGCGTTGCACCCCGCCAATGCGCAGATCCAGGAGACAGCCGCCACCTGCGTGACGGCGCTGCAGCCCTTGGCCGCACCCTTGTCCGACGCGGACCTCGCCCGGCGCCGCTCGGCGGGGCTCACGGCCCGGCAGGACGCGCTGCTGCAGCAATGGGGCTACCCCTTTGTGCTGGACGAGTTCCGCTTTCACATGTCGCTCACCGGCAGCCTGGCGCAGGTGGACAAACAGACGCAGGCGCTGGTGTTCGAGGCCGCGCAGGAGTTCTTCTCGGACCTTCCCATGCTGAAGTTCAACAGCCTGGCCTTGTTCGCAGAGCCCACACCCGGCGCTGACTTTGTGCTGCTGGATCACCTGGAGATGGGCGCATGACCGCGGGCCGGCTGGTCTACTGCATGGGCCCCTCGGGTGCGGGTAAGGACAGCCTGCTGAACTGGTTACGGACACACCTGCCCACCCCGTGCCCCGTGCACTGGGCGCAGCGCACCATCAGCCGTGCCGCGACGTCTGCCGGCGAAGTGCATGAAAGCGTTTCGCCCCAAACGTTTGTTGCGCTGTGCAGCGACCACGCCTTTGCCCTGCACTGGCAGGCCAACGGCCTGGGTTACGGCGTGCGGCATGCGCAACTGGCGCCGCTGGCGCAGGGTCACTGGGTGCTGCTCAATGGCTCGCGCGCCTACCTGCCCGAGGCCCTGGCGCGCTTCCCAGACCTGGTGGCCGTGCACATCACCGCCAGCCCGCAGGTGCTGCGCGGACGTCTGCTGGCGCGCGGCCGCGAGACGCGCGAAGAGGTGGAGGCCCGGGTGCAGCGCGCGCTGGCCTACAGCCCGCCGCGGGGAGCGGCCAGCCTGGAGGTGCACAACGACGGAGCGCTGGGCGATGCGGGCCAGCGGCTGCTGAACGCGTTGGAAAATTTACCGGGCTGGCCCCAGCGCAGTGGCAAACTTTCGCCCGTCGCTCCCATCCTTTCCAGCACGCCATGACCACCATCACGATCTATCACAACCCCAAGTGCGGCACGTCCCGCAACACCCTCGCCATGATCCGCAACAGCGGCTTGGAGCCCGAGGTCATCGAATACCTGAAAGCCCCGCCCGACCGCGCCACGCTGGTGGCGCTGATTGCCGCCACGGGCGAGCCGGTGATCAACGCCGTGCGCACCAAGGAGGCGATCTTCACCGAGCTGCAACTGGACGCACCGGGCGTCACCGACGCGCAGCTCATCGACGCGATGCTGCAGCACCCCATCCTCATCAACCGCCCCATCGTGGTCACGCCCCTGGGCACGCGGCTGTGCCGCCCGTCCGAGAAAGTGCTGGACATCCTGCCCGCACCGCAGCAAGGTGCCTTCACCAAGGAGGATGGCGAAGTCGTCATCAACGCGCAGGGCCAGCGTGTCTGAGGCAACCTCGCGCGCCCCCACCATGGCCCACCGCGCGGCATGAGCGCCGCCTCGCAACGCTGGACCGTGGCGCGCCTGGGCACGGCCCAGACGCTGGCCTGGGCCTCGTCCTACTACCTGCCTGCCATGCTGGCCGCGCCCATGGCGCGCGACCTGGGTGTGGCCACCCCCACGGTGTTCGCGGCGTTTTCCGTGGCGCTCATCGTGTCGGCGCTGCTCGGGCCTTTCGCGGGCCGGGCCATCGACCGCCATGGCGGCCGCCCGGTGCTGGTGGGCACCAACCTGTTGTTTGCAGCTGCTCTGGTGGGCATGGCCCTGGCGCAAGGCCCGGTGGGCCTGTTTGCCGCCTGGGTATTGATGGGCGTGGCCATGGGGTCGGGCCTGTACGAGGCCGCGTTTGCCACGCTGGTGCGGCTGTACGGCCAGGGCGCGCGCAGCGCCATCACCGGCATCACGCTGATCGCGGGGTTTGCCAGCACCGTGGGCTGGCCGCTGTCGGCCTGGATGGAGACGCAGTGGGGTTGGCGCGGCGCGTGTGCGGGCTGGGCCGCATTGCACTTGCTGGTGGGGGTGCCGCTCAATGGCTGGCTGCCGCGCGCCGACGCCGCAGACAAGGCCCCCGAACCAT
The DNA here is from genome assembly GCF_056175785.1 of Acidovorax sp. LjRoot204. Taxonomy (NCBI): domain Bacteria; kingdom Pseudomonadati; phylum Pseudomonadota; class Betaproteobacteria; order Burkholderiales; family Comamonadaceae; genus Acidovorax; species Acidovorax sp. LjRoot204. The sequence continues at coordinate 50,405 of NZ_JBGFFF010000005.1, read as the reverse complement.
CGACGGACGCCATCGCAGCGCCCGCCACAGAAACGGCCGTATCCGCCCCGCCCACTCCAGCACACCCGCTGCGCACCACCGTGCTGCTGTCTTTTGTGTTTGCGGTCACCTGGTTCACCAGCACCGCCATGGCAGCCCACCTGCCCCACCTGCTGCAGGCCAGCGGTACGTCGCTGCAGGCGGCAGTGGCAATGGCCGCGCTGGTGGGCCCTGCGCAGGTGGCTGCACGCCTGCTGGAGTTTGGTTTTCTGCGCCGCCTGCACCCGCTGCTATCGGCCCAGCTCGCTGCCGCCGCGCACCCCGTGGGCGCGGGCCTGCTGATGGTGCTGGGCGGGCCTGCGGCTGCAGTATTTACCGTGCTGCACGGGGCAGGCAACGGGATACTGACCATTGCCAAGGGCACGCTGCCACTGGTGCTGTTTGGGCCAGCAGGCTACGGCGCGCGCCAGGGCCTGATGATGGTGCCCGCCCGCGTGGCGCAGGCGTTTGCACCGGTGCTGTTTGGCATGCTGCTGGACAGCGCCGGGGCAGCGGCCCTGTGGCTCACCACACTGCTGGGCCTCGCCGCGTTGGGAGCGCTGTGGCTACTGCGTCCCGTGGCGCGGGTCTGAACGATCAACCGCGCGGCACCACAAACGCCTCGCGCGCAGCGAGCGCTGCGGGGCGCGAGTGGCAGCCTTCCAGGTGGTCATTGACCAGCCCCATCGCCTGCATGAAGGCGTACACCGTGGTCGGGCCCACAAAGCTCCAGCCGCGCTTTTTCAGGTCCTTGGACATGGCAATGGAAGCCCGCGATGTGGACAGGGTGCGCGCCACTTCGCGCGTGATGCGCTCGGGCCGGTCGGTGGCAGCGGGCTCGTAGCGCCAGGCGTAGTGCGCCAGCGACCCAAACTCGCGCCGCAGCTCCAGCACACGGTGGGCATTGTTGATGGTGGACTCGATCTTGCCCCGGTGGCGCACGATGGCCGCGTCCTGCACCAGGCGCTCAACCTCGGCCGGGCCAAAGGCTGCGACCTGCTCGGCGTCGAAGTGCGCGAACGCTGCGCGAAAGCCCTCGCGCTTGTTCAGGATGGTGAGCCAGCTCAGGCCCGATTGAAAACCCTCCAGGCAGATCTTCTCGAACAGCCGGCGGTCGTCGGCCACCGGAAAGCCCCACTCGGTGTCGTGGTAGTGGCGGTACAGCGGCGTGGACTGGCACCAGGTGCAGCGCGGGCAACCGGCCTCGTCGGCGAACAGGCCGTCGGCCAGCGCAGGTGGGCGAGCAGGATCGGGAGCGGTCAAAGGCGTCATGCGCGGCATTCTAGAAACCACCACAGCCAGGCTGCTGGCAGGACGAACGCAAAGGGTTCAATCTGCCCATAAACTGCCCCCATGCGCCAGCCAATTTCCCGCCTGCGGGCCACTTTCAGCCTGATGTTTTGCCTGGTGCTGGCCGGCTGCGCCAGCACCACCGGTCCCTCCAACGCGCTGGGCTACTACTGGCAGTCGCTGCGCGGGCACATGCAGATCATGCATGCCGCAGAACCGATTGACGACTGGGTGACGCGCAAGGACATCTCGCCCGCCCTGCGCGAGCGCTTGCAGCTGGCGCAACGTGCGCGGGCCTTTGCGGTCGCGGAACTCGGCCTGCCCGACAACGCCAGCTACCGCCGCTATGCCGACCTGAAACGCCCGGCCGCCGTGTGGAATGTGGTCGCCGCGCCGCCCTATTCGCTGACGCTGCACACCTGGTGCTTTCCGGTCACGGGCTGCATCGGCTACCGGGGCTATTTCACCGAGGCTGCGGCACAGGCCGAGGCCGCCGAGCTGTCCGCACAGGGCCTGGAGGTGGAGGTGTACGGCGTGCCCGCCTACTCCACGCTGGGCTACATGAACTGGGCGGGCGGCGACCCGCTGCTGTCCACCTTCATCGCCTGGCCCGAGGGCGACTTTGTGCGCCTGCTGTTCCACGAGCTGGCGCACCAGGTGGTCTATGCCAAGAACGACACCTTGTTCAACGAGTCCTTTGCCACGGCGGTGGAGCGCATTGGAGTGGCGCGTTGGCTGGCCACGCAGTCCACCCCCGCCGCGCGCGAGGCCTACGCCACCAGCGAAGCGCGGCGCAGCGCCTTCCGCATGCTCACCCGGGCCACGCGCACCCGCCTGGCGGCCATTTATGAGCAGAAGGAGCTTCAAGCGCTAGAAGATCATGCCTTGAGTGCTATGAAAAAAGAAGCAATGCAAGCGTTTCGAGACGACTATGCCGCACTGCGCGCACGCTGGCTGGACGCCCCCGGCGGCACGCCCCCCCGGGCCACCACTGCCCAGGTGGCAGGCTACGACCGCTGGGTGGCCCAGGCCAACAACGCCAGTTTTGCCGCCCAGGCCGCCTACGACGAACTGGTGCCCGCGTTCGAGGCCTTGTTTGAACGCGAGGGGCGCAACTGGCCCCGGTTTTATGATGCCGTACGACAACTGACGCAGCAGCCCCTGCCCGAGCGGCACGACACACTGCGCGCCCTTTTACCTGACCCCCAACACCTCAAGGAGACAGCCGGTGCCTGACATTCATATCCACCGCGAACACCACCTGGGCTTCAAGGAAGCCCGCAAGGTCGCCTTCTCCTGGGCCGAAAAGGCCGAAGAAAAATTCGACATGGAATGCACCTACGAAGAAGGGGACAAGGAAGACCTGCTCACCTTCACCCGCTCGGGCGTCAAGGGCACGCTGCTGGTGGATGCGCACCAGTTCGAGATGAAGGCACAGCTAGGCTTTCTGTTCGGCGCGTTCAAGGACCGCATCGAGGCCGAAATAGGCGAGCAGCTGGACGCCCTGCTCAACGCGCCCCACCCCGGCGCCAAGAAGCCCGCCGCAGACAAGAAGAAACATGCAGCAGACGCGGATGCTGACAAGCCGGCCCCCAAGTCAGCGGCCAAGCCTGCCGCCAAGGCCAAGAAGGCCTAGCCACCGCCATGACATCCACCGCGAACGGGACCGCCGCCCACAGCCCGGCGTTTGACACCCTCTCCACGCTGCTCCACACCCGCTACAGCTGCCGCGCTTTTCTGCCCGAGCCGTTGCCGCGCGGCACCATCGAAGCCATCCTGGTCACCGCGCAGCGCACGGCCTCGTGGTGCAACGCGCAGCCCTGGCAGCTCACCATAGCCAGCGGCACCACGCTGGAGCGCCTGCGCAGCGCACTGCAGTCGCACATGACCACCGCAGCCCCCAACCCCGACCTGCCCTGGCCCCGCGAATACCGGGGCGTGTACCAGGAACGGCGGCGCGAATGCGGCTGGGGCCTGTACGAAGCCCTGGGCATTGCCAAGGGTGACCGCGAAGCCTCGGCCCGCCAGGCGGCGCAGAACTTCACGATGTTCGGCGCACCGCATGTGGCCATCGTCACCAGCGACGAGGCACTGGGCGTCTATGGTGCGGTGGACTGTGGCGCGTATGTGAGCAACTTCATGCTGGCCGCGCACAGCCTGGGCGTGGGCTCCATCGCACAGGCGGCGCTGGCGTCCTACCCCGGCGTGCTGCGCGAGGTGCTGGGCATTGGCAATGACCGCAGCATCGTCTGCGGTATCTCCTTTGGCATGGCGGACCCAGCCCACCCGGCCAACCATTTCCGCACCACACGCGCCGACTCCGCCAGCAGCGTGGTCTGGAGGGACTGAGAAGGGGTGACCGGACAGGCGTCAGGCCACAGCGCGCAGCAGGGGGTTGTGCGTGCGCAGCAGCCCAAACAGGTTCTTGGGGTCTGACAGCTGGGGGATGAGTTCGATGGGTTGGCCCATGCCCAGCTCGGCGGCCGTATCGCGCAAGAAGCGCAGCGCAGAAAAGTCCTCCAGCGCAAAGCCTACGGAGTCAAACACCGTTATTGCAGCATCGCTGGCCCGGCCGGTGTGTTGGCCTGCCAGCACTTCCCACAGCTCGGTCACCCCAAAGTCGGCCGGCAGCTGCTGGACGTCGCCTTCGATGCGCGTCTGCGGCGCGTATTCCACAAACACCTGGGCCTGGCGCAGCACGTCGGCATGCAGCTCGGTCTTGCCGGGGCAGTCGCCCCCCACGGCGTTGATGTGCATGCCGGGCGCCAGCATGCCGGGCGTGAGGATGGTGGCGTTGGTCTTGTCGGCCGTGACCGTGGTCACGACGTCGGCGCCGCGCACGGCCTCGGCCGTGCTGTTGCAGGCCACGGTGCGCAGGCCTGTGCCTTGCAGGTTGGCCTGCAGCTTGGCGGTGGCGGCCGGGTCGGTATCAAACAGCCGCAGCGTGGTGATGCCCAGCAGGTGGTGGAAGGCCAGTGCCTGGAACTCGCTTTGGGCGCCGTTGCCGATCAGCGCCATGGTGCGGCTGCCAGGCCGCGCCAGGGCGCGGGCGGCCACGGCCGACATGGCGGCGGTGCGCAGGGCGGTGGTGAGCGTGAGTTCGCTCAGCAGCAGCGGCGCGCCCGTGGCCACATCGGCCAGCACGCCAAACGCCATCACCGTAGGCAGGCCCCAGCGCGTGTTCTTGGGGTGGCCGTTGACGTACTTGAACGCATAGGTCTGGTCATCGGCAATGGGCATGAGTTCGATCACGCCGTCGCGCGAGTGGCTGGCCACACGTGCGGATTTGTCGAACGCGCCCCAGCGCAGAAAGTCGGCCAGGATGTAGTCGGCAATGCCGCGCAGGCAGGCCTCGACGCCTTTGCGCTGCACCATGTCGATGACATCGGTGGCACTGAGGTAGCGGGTGGAAAAAGGATGGTGTGAGGGCATGGCGCTTGTCTCCGAATGGGAATGGATACGGCTCCAAGCAGTGTCCCGAAGCGCCAAAACAATGGGAATCGCCCAATCTGCTGCATATTGCTGGACTGTTTGCCGGTATGGCATCACAAATTGCCACTTTGTTCAAAACCCCCAGAGCACCTTCTGGCAGCGCCAGCGCGCTATCCTCGGCGGCATCCTCCGTCCAGCACCATGACGCAACCCCAAGTCCTCATCAGCGAAGTCGGCCCGCGCGATGGCCTGCAGTCCGTCAAAGCCACCATGCCCACGGCCGACAAGCTGCGCTGGATCGACGCCCTGGTGGCGGCCGGCCTGCGCGAGATCGAAGTCGGTTCCTTCGTGCCCGCCCGCCTGCTGCCCCAGATGGCCGATGTGGCCGAAGTGGTGCAGCACGCGCTCACCCACCCCGGCATCACCGTGATGGCCCTGGCCCCCAACCTGCGCGGCGCCGAGGCGGCGCTGGCAGCAGGAGTGCACAAGGTCACCCTGCCGGTATCGGCCAGTGCCGCCCATTCGCTGGCCAATGTGCGCAAGACGCGCGAGGCCATGGTCGAGGAGGTGCGCGCCGTGGCACAGCTGCGTAACGCGCAGGCGCCCGGCGTGCTGGTGGAGGTGGGGTTGTCCACCGCCTTTGGCTGCACGCTGCAGGGCTTGGTGCCCGAGGACGATGTGATCTGGCTCGCAGGCTTGTGCGCCGAGGCCGGTGCCGACGAGGTGGGCCTGTCGGACACCACCGGCATGGCCAACCCGGCGCAGGTGCGCCGCCTGTTCACGCGCCTGCGCGCCGAGCTGGGTGCCAAGGCCGGTGCGGCCCACATGCACAACACCCGCGGCCTGGGCCTGGCCAACTGCCTGGCGGCCTACGACGTGGGGGTGCGCACCTTTGATGCGTCGCTGGGCGGCCTGGGCGGCTGCCCCTATGCGCCGGGCGCGTCGGGCAACGTGGTGACCGAAGACCTGGTGTTCATGTTCGAAGCCATGGGCATTGCCACGGGGGTGGACCTGGAGCGCCTGATGGCCGCCCGCGTGCCGCTGCAGGCGGGGCTGCCGGGCGAGCCGGTCTACGGCATGACGCCGGAAGTGGGGCTGCCCAAGGGGTGGGTCCAGCGTTAGGCGCCTCTGCCCCCAAAGAAAAAGGCGACCAAGGTCGCCTTTTTCTTTGGGGGTCACCCCCGTATCAGCTCAGCGAGGTGATCAGGTCCACATACTGCTGCTTGGCCTCGTCGGCACCCGTGCCCTTGAGCTTTTCCCAGGCGTCCCACTTGGCACGGCCCACCATGTCGGAGAAGCTGGGCTTCTTCTCGGTGTTGTCGCCGGCGGTGGCTTGCTTGTACAGCGCGTAGATCTTGAGCAGCGTGGCGTTGTCGGGACGCTCGCTCAGGTTCTTGGAATTGGCCACGGCGGCTTCGAAGGTGGCATTGAGGTCGGCCATGTCGGTGTGCTCCTTGGGATGTGTGGGGGGAGGGAAAGAACGGTGTCGGCAAGGGTTTGCTGCGTTGTATCTTACGGGCTGAGCACGGCCCGGGGCCGCTCAATCCATAGAGGCAAGCCCCCAAAAATCAAACAATAGGTGTACATCTGATGGTGACCCGCATTCCTGCCCCCCGCAAAGCCGCCCCCGGCCTCAGCACGAGCCCCCTGCGCACCATGCGCGACCAGGCGCCTGAGGTGGCACGCAAGGCCGCCCAGGCCCTGCCCCCCGCAGCCCGCAAGGCCGCCACCGTGGTGCAGAAGAACGTGCGCCGCGCGGCCACCGGCATGCTGGGCCTGTCGGGCGAACGCATGAGCAAGGTCGATACCGCCTGGCTGCGCATGGATTCGCACAGCAACCTGATGATGATCAACGGCGTGTGGACCCTGTCACCCGGCATCACCGGGGAGGCCTTGTGCGAACGCGTGCAGCAGCGCCTGCTGCAGTACCCGCGCTTTCGCCAGCGGGTGGTGGAAGATGCCGCAGGCGCCACCTGGGTGGAGGACCGCAACTTCGACATCGCCGCGCATGTGCTGCGCGAGAAGCTGCCACACATAAAGGGCCACAGCATGCAGCGCGCCCTGCAAGACCGCGTGGGCGAGCTCGCCATGCAGCCGCTCGATACACGCCGCCCGCTGTGGCAAATGCACCTGATCGAAGACTTTGTGGGTGATGACGGCGCGAAGGGCAGCGCGCTCATCGTACGCATCCACCACTGCATTGCCGACGGCATTGCACTCATCTCGGTGACCATGTCGCTGGTCGATGGCGGCTCGGAACCCCCCAAGCGCAAGGCGCGGGCAGACAAGGAAGCCGCCACCGCCGAGGACTGGATCGCCGACGCACTCATCAAGCCCTTCACCGGCCTCACCGTCAAGGCCCTGGACCTGGCGGGCGACAGCGCCGCCAAGTCGTTGCAGATGCTGGGCGACCCGGAAAAGGCCATGCACCACGGGCTGACCGGCACCATGGACATGGCCCGCGTGGCCTACCAACTCGTCAGCGACGCGGCGGCATTGGCGCTGATGCCAGACGACTCGCCCACGCGCCTGAAGGGCCAGCCCGGCAGCGCCAAGCGCGTGGCCTGGTGCCCGCCGATTCCGCTCGAAGAGGTCAAGGCCATCGGCAAGGCGCTCAACTGCTCCATCAACGATGTGCTGCTGTCGTGTGTGGCGGGCGCCATCGGCGGCTACCTGCGCAGCCAGGGCGACGACCCCACGGGCCAGGAGATCCGCGCGATGATCCCGGTGAATCTGCGCCCCATGGAAGAGGCCTGGAAGCTGGGCAACCGCTTTGGCCTGGTGCCGCTGGTGCTGCCGATTGGCGTGGCCAACCCCGTCGAGCGCGTGTACGAAGTGCGCAAGCGCATGAACGCGCTCAAGGGCAGCACCCAGCCCATCCTGGCGTTTGCCATGCTCGCCGTGGCAGGCCTGATGATCAAGCCCGCGCAGGACGCACTGCTCAACCTGTTTGGCCGCAAGACCACGGCGGTGATGACCAACGTGCCCGGCCCCAAGGAGCAGCTCACGCTGTGCGGCGCACGCGTCACGCAGTGCATGTTCTGGGTACCGCAGTCGGGTGACATCGGCCTGGGGGTCTCCATCCTCAGCTACGGCGGCGGCGTGCAGTTTGGCGTGATCACCGACACCACCCTGTGCCCCGAGCCGCAGCAGATCATTGATGCCTTTGCGCCCGAGTTCGACCAGCTGTCGCTGCTCACGCTGATGCTGCCGTGGGGCGACTGAACGCATCTGCGTTGCCAGAGCCACCACCCTGCGTGCGTCTCGGGTGGGTGGTGGCCTTGCTGCTGTCTGCGGGCGGGGCACACGCGGCCGTGGAGGAAGAAAGCACCCAGCGGCCCTACGTGGTGCGCGCCCAGCCCGGAGAGACACTGCGCGAGGCCCTGCATGCTGCAACCCCCATTTCGGTGGGTGGACAGCGCTTTCATGGCTACACCCGCTGGAACGTGCGCTGGACCTTCCGCTGGTGGCGCGAAGCCTCGGGCCGCTGTGCGATCACCGAAGTCAACACCCGGCTGCGCACCGAAGTGCAGCTGCCCGACCTGCAGGCCGCCAGCCCGTCGCAGCAGGCGGTTTTTGACCGCTATTTGCAGGCGCTGTCCCACCACGAGCAAGGCCATGTGCAGATCGGGCGCGACGCAGCGCAGGCCATTGACCAGGCCATCCGCCAGATGCCCGCAGCGCCCGACTGCGCCACGCTGGAGCGCGAAGCCAACGCCTTGGGCCACCGGCTGCTGCAGGACCACGTGGCGCGCGAGAAGCAGTACGACCAGCGCACCCGCCACGGTGCCACACAAGGCGCACGGCTGGACTGACCATGCGGGCGGCCGCCAGAAACGTTCCCATCTTTCCTATCGACCGACAGGCTCATCCCTTGCGCTGAGGAGGCGCCGCCACCAGCGCATCCGTCAGACGGGACACTGTGGTCACCACCGCGGCCACGGGTTCGCCCATCTGCGCACGCACGATGGCGCCCTCCACCACCAGGGTGAGCGCCTGCGCGTCCTCCTCACGGTGGGAAGGCGCTGGCAACAAGGCCGCCAGCAACGCCGTCATGTCGCGCTTGTGGCGCTGCGCAATCTCCAGCACCTCGGGCACGGTGTCTCCCAGCTCGCTCACGCTGTTGATGAACGCACAGCCCCGAAAGTGCTTGCTGCCCAACCATTCCGCCAGCGCGGGCGCCAATGCCCGCGTGCGATCCGCCCCTGAGGGCAGCGCGTGCGCATGGCGCTGCAGCGCGTCGGCGAACCAGCCCATCCAGCCCGCGTGCCGGTACTCCAGATACGCACAGATGAGCGCGTTCTTGCTCGGGAAATGCCGGTAGAAGGTCACCTTGGTCACGCCAGACTCCGCAATCACCCGGTCGATGCCCGTGGCGCGGATGCCATCCCGGTAGAACAGCGCGTGCGCCGTGTGCAGCAGGCGGTCTCGGGCGGGCAGGTCTTGCCAACCGGGAGGGAGCGGATCAAAGGTCATTCGCTCATTGTAGACAAGTCTGTCTACATGGCTTTATGATGGCACGTAGACAGACCTGTCTACATCAACCCTTCACCGTCGAGGTTCCCATGGAAACACGCCCGCCTTTGCCGCCCTTTACCCAACACACCGCCGTCCAGAAAGTGCGCCTGGCCGAAGACGGCTGGAACTCGCGCGACCCTGCCCGCGTGGCCCTGGCCTACACAGAGGACACGCGCTGGCGCAACCGCGCCGAGTTCCCCGTGGGCCGCGAGGCCGCCCGGCAGCTGCTGGAGCGCAAGTGGGCACGCGAACTGGACTACCGCCTCATCAAGGAGCTGTGGGCGTTCAGCGGCCACCGCATCGCCGTGCGGTTTGCCTACGAATGGCATGACGACGCAGGCCAGTGGTACCGCAGCTATGGCAACGAGAACTGGGAGTTCAACGACGCAGGCCTGATGGCCGTGCGCCACGCGAGCATCAACGACCGCCCCATTCAGGCCGCAGACCGGCTGTTCTTCTGGCCGCTGGGGCGCCGGCCGGACGACCATCCGGGGCTGAGCGACCTGGGCCTTTAAGAATCGGCTGCCAGCCAGGGGAACGGCAAGCGCTCAGGCCTGCGGTGCCACCTGCGCCACCGCCAGTTCCCACAAGGACTCGGCCACTGGCGACATCTCGGCGCGCTGGCGGTACAGGCGGATCTGCACCGGCACGTTCCAGTCGGCGCCCCCGGCGGCCACCAGCGTGCCGGCGCGCAACTCGTCGGCAATCAGGCTTTCGGGCAGCCAGGCCACGCCCCGCCCTTCCTGGGCCAGGGTCTTGAGCAACACCGCGTGGTGCGCGGTGAACACCACCGCCACCGGGCCGTCAGCACCGTCAGCGAACACCCCGCGCATGCGGGCCCGCATGATGCGGCCCAGGCCCGACGCCTCGCTGTAGGCCAGCACGGGCACCGGGGCCTGCTGGCCGAGCGCGTGCAGCGGCTGGCCTGCTGCGCCGCCGGGCTGCGGCGCACTGACTGGCAGCAGCCGGTCGTCCGCCAGGCGGCACATGGGGTACTGCGCCTCGTCCAGGCGCCCCGGCACCTCGGCGTGGCCATGGCACAGCACAAACTGCACACGCCGCTGGAGCATCAGGTCTTCGCAGGCCTGCGAGCTGTCGGACATGGTCTGGATGGGCCCCAGCCGCAGGCGTGCCTCCATGCCCACCAGCCAGCGCGGAAAGAACGTGAGCGAGAGCACGTGCGTGGCCGCAAAGCGCAGGCTGGCAGCCGCCAGGTCGTGTGCAGCACGGGCCTTGATGCGGGCAGCCTCCAGATTGGCCAGGATGGTTTCGAGCAGCGGCAGAAAGCGCTGGCCTGCCGCCGTGAGCGCCGCGGGATGGGCACTGCGGTCGAACAGCTCCACGCCCACCCAGTCTTCCAGGGCGCGGATATGGCGGCTGAAGGCGGGCTGGGCAATGGCGCGGGCCTCCGCCGCGCGCGAGAAATTGCCCGTCTCGGCCAGGGCGAGGAAATCCTCCAGCCATTCCAGGTCCAGGGGTCGGTTGCCGGGTCCCATGTGTCTCCGCGATGGATCGGTAGATAGTTGTATGCGATTCGAGTATTGGACCGCTGCAGCATGGCGCGGAATGATCCACCCCGTTGTTCACCAGCTTTTCCAACGGAGACAAGAAAGCATGCCTGCCATCTCGAATTATCGCGGGATCATCCCCGCCATCTCGTGCCCCTTCACCCCCGACCACCGCATCGACGAGCCCGCGCTGCGCAAGCTCGCCGCCTGGCTGGCGGGCCACGAGGGCGTGGTGGCCGTCATGACCAACGGCCACACCGGCGAGGTGTTCTCCCTCACACCGGCTGAACGCGCCGAGGTCACCCGCATCGTGGCCGACGAACTCAAGGGGCGCATGCCTGTCATTTCGTCCATCGTCTGCGAAGGCCTGGCCGACGCGGCCGACCATGCCCGCGCTGCCGTCGAGGCTGGTGCCGTGGCGCTGGACGTGATGCCCCCGCACCACTGGCTGCGCTTTGGCTTCACGCCCGGCCATGCACTGCAGTACTTCGAGGCCATCCACAAGGCGGCGCCCAACGCCGATCTGGTTTGCCACGTCTACCCGGCCTGGACGCGTGCCTCGTACTCGTCGCAGCTGCTGGCCGACCTGGCCCGGCTGCCCTACCTGCAGGCCTTCAAGGTGGGCCAGCGCGACATGAACAAGTACGCCCGCGACATCCAGGCGATCCGCGAGGCCGACGCGTCCAAGGCCATCCTGACCTGCCACGACGAGTACCTGCTGGCCTCGATGGTGCAGGGCGTGGACGGCGCGCTGGTGGGTTTTGCGACCTTCATCCCCCAGCTCATCATCGATCTGTGGAATGCGGTGAAGGCCGGCGACTTGAAGAAAGCCATGGCGGTGCAGGCTGTCATCACGCCCCTGAAAGACGCGGTGTACGGCGGCGGCGAGCCCACTGGCGAGGCCCACGCCCGCATGAAGGGTGGCATGTACCTGGCAGGCGTGATCGACGACGCCACCGTGCGCCCACCGACCGAGGCGCCCAACGCCAAGGAAGTCGAAGCGCTGCGCGCTGCGGTGAAGCAGGCCGGCCTGCTCAAGCGCTGAGCGGTCCCTGCAAGGCTCGGGGGATTTTGAGTCCCCCGCGCCTCATTGCACACAAGAAAACCGACAAGGAGACAAGACACCATGCAACGCCACCTTTTCATCCGCGCCGCCCTGGGTGTAGCCACGCTCGCGATGGCGGCCAGCAGCTTTGCGCAGGCTTACCCCGCCAAGCCCATCCGGATGGTCATCCCCTTTCCGCCAGGCGGCACGCTCGACACCGTGGGCCGCATGCTCGCGCAAAAGCTGGGCGACCAGATGGGCCAGAACTTCATCGTCGAGAACAAGGCGGGCGGCAACGGCGTGATTGGCGGCGACGTGGTGGCCAAGGCCCCGGCCGACGGCTACACGCTGCTGTTCAACGCATCCACCTTCACCACGGCGCCCATGACCATGAAGTCCGTTCCCTACGGCGTGGTCAAGGACTTCACGCCTGTGGCGCTGGTGGCCAAGGCCCCGCTGTCGGTGGCCATCAACAAGAACCTGCCGGTCACCGACATCAAGTCGCTGATGGCCTACGCCAAAGCCAACCCCGGCAAGATGACCTTCGCCGTGGGCTCCATCGGGTCGGCCGGGCACCTCTCGACCGAACTGCTCAAGCGCGCAGGCAACCTCGACTACCTGATCGTGCCCTACAAGGGCACGGCGCCTGCGTTCCAGGACCTGATCGGCGGGCAGATCGACGGGTTCATCGACCCCATCCTGGGGTCTCTGCAGTACCACAAGAGCGGCATGCTGCGCGTGGTGGCCGTCACCTCCGCCCAGCGCGCAGCGAGCTTGCCCGACGTGCCCACGGTGGGCGAGACGATTCCGGGCTACGAGTTCTACAGCTGGTATGGCCTGTGGGGACCGGCCAAGCTGCCGGCGGACATCACCCAGCGGCTGAACACCGAGGTGAACAAGGCCCTGGCCGAGATGACGCCCAAACTCAAGGAGCAAGGGCTGCTGACCACACCGGGCAGCGTGGAGGATTTTGCGAAGTTCCAGCGCAGCGACATGGAGCGCTCGCAGAAGATCGTCACCGAAGGGAACATCCGTGTCGAGTAATGCCCACCACGCCATCGTCACTGGCAGCAGCAGCGGCATAGGCCGCAGCATCGCCGAGTCGCTGCTGGCCGGCGGCTGGCGCGTGACGGGCCTGGATGTGGCCCAGGCGACGGTCGTTCACCCCTCGTTCACCCATACACCGGTCAACCTGGCCGATGGCGCAGACATCGCCCGCGTGGCCGCTGCACTGCCCGACGTGGACGCACTGGTCCATGCGGCCGGCGTGCTGCGCGTGGGGCCGCTGGGCCAACTCGACCATGCGGGCGGCGAGCTGATGTGGCGCCTGCATGTGGATGCCGCCACCCGGCTGGCCGATGCCATCGTGCCCGGCATGGCCCAGCGCGGCCAGGGGCGCGTGGTGTTCATTGGCAGCCGCGTGGCGCAGGGCATGGCCGGGCGCGGTCAGTACGCCGCGACCAAGGCCGCGCTGATTGCACTGGCGCGCAGCTGGGCCGCCGAGGTGGCCGCGCAGGGCGTGACGGTGAATGTCGTCTCGCCCGCAGCCACCGCCACCGGCATGCTGAACGACCCCGCCCGCCAGGGCAGTGCACCGCGCCTGCCGCCCATCGGCCGCCTGATCGAGCCTGCCGAGATTGCCGCACTGGTGGGCTTTCTTCTGTCTGAATCTGCCGCCGCCATCACGGGGCAGGACATCGCGATCTGCGGGGGCTCTTCGCTCGCCCGCTGATCTTTCCTTTTGATCCCGCACCTTTCCCTCTTTGCCAACGAACGCGACCACCATGAAGATCGTCAACATCCTCGAATCGACCCGTCCCATCAAGTCGGACATCCGCAATGCCTACATCGACTTCTCGAAGATGACGCTGAGCCTCGTGGCCGTGGTCACCGACGTGATCCGCGATGGCAAGCCGGTGATCGGCTACGGCTTCAACTCCAACGGCCGCTACGGCCAGGGCGCGCTGATGCGCGACCGATTCATCCCCCGCGTGCTGGAGGCTGAGCCGGCCAGCCTGCTGGACGAGACGGGCGAGAACCTGGACCCGCACAAGGTCTGGGCCCGCATGATGATCAACGAAAAACCCGGCGGCCACGGCGAGCGCTCGGTGGCCGTGGGCACCATCGACATGGCCGTGTGGGACGCCACGGCCAAGATTGCGGGCAAGCCGCTGTTCCAGTTGCTGGCCGAGCGCTACGGCAACGGCACGCCCAACCCGCGCGTGTTTGTCTACGCCGCCGGGGGCTACTACTACCCCGGCAAAGGCTTGGACGGCCTCAAGAAGGAAATGGAAAGCTACCTGGAGCGCGGCTACTCGGTGGTCAAGATGAAGATCGGCGGGGCCACGCTGGCCGAAGACTGCGAGCGCATCGAGTCAGTGCTCAAGATCCTGGGCCCGGGCCAGCAACTGGCAGTGGACGCCAACGGCCGCTTCGACCTGAAGACCGCCATCGACTACGGCAAGGCCCTGTCGCAGTACCCGCTGTTCTGGTACGAAGAAGCCGGCGACCCGCTGGACTACGAGCTGCAGGCGAAGCTGGGCGAGGTTTACAAGGGCCCCATGGCCACGGGCGAGAACCTGTTCTCGATGCAGGACGCGCGCAACCTGATCCGCCACGGCGGCATGCACAAGGACCGCGACTGGCTGCAGTTTGACTGCGCGCTGAGCTACGGCCTGGTGGAGTACCTGCGCACGCTCGACATGCTCAAGGAATACGGCTGGTCTCCCAGCCGCTGCATTCCACACGGGGGCCACCAGATGTCGCTGGCGATCGCGGCAGGCCTGGGCCTGGGCGGCAACGAGAGCTACCCTGATCTGTTCCAGCCCTACGGTGGCTTCCCCGATGGCGTGAAGGTCGAGAACGGCTACGTCACGCTGCCGCCGCTGCCGGGCATCGGCTTCGAAGGCAAGTCGGACCTGATCGCAGAGATGCGCGCGCTGGCATCCTGACGACTGGACACAAAAAAAAGGCACGCCCAGGGGCGTGCCTTTTTGCATCCAGCACCGCGTTCAGGTCGCAGAGCAGGTAAAGCTCTCGGCCTTGGCCGGATCGCCCGTGCCGTTGTAGCGCGGGAACTTGGGGTACTCGCACACCGGGCGCTGCGCCACGGGGGTGCTGGTGCCGGGGGCGAACTTCGTGGCGACCAGCTTGTCAGGCGCCGCGCCCTTTTCCACCCAGGCGTCCATGGCGGCGAGCAGGTCGATGGAGCGCGGCTCGGTGCCCGCGCCGTCCAGGTCATGCCCGTTGGAGGGCGAGGTGACCATGCGCGCAAAGCCCTGCACCTTGCTGGCGCCCAGGCGCTGCTTGACCGTGTCGAAGTAGTCTGCCGTGCGGTACAGCGACACGCAGGTGTCGCCCAGGCCGTACCAGATCAGCAGCTTGCCGCCGTTGTCGGCAAAGGCGGAGATGTCGGGGTCCGTGCCATCGATCATCTCGGCCAGCCGCGCGTACTGCGCCTGGTACTGCGTGGGGTCGTGGCTCAGGATGTTGGCGTTGGGGTTGCCCTCCACCAGGCGCGCGGCTTCCGTCACAGCCATGTGGTTGAACGAATCGGGCGCGTCAAAGCTGGTGCCGAACATGTACGACTGCCAGTCCGACGTGGACGCCCCGCCCCGGCCATAGCGCGGGTAGCCCACGGCACCGCGCGACAGGGTCACGGGTGTCTTGTGGTCGCTGTAGATGAGGCGGATGGATTCGATCTGGCCGGCCGTGAGGCAGCTGTCGTTGTCCGCACCCTGGCACAGCAGCTCGGTAGGCACGTAGTTGCACGCCTCGATGTTGCCGATGATGCCGTCCTTCAGGCCATCGAGGCCATCACACGCCGCCACCTCGGCCTTGGCATACAGCGCGATCTTGGCGGGGCTCATCCAGTTGTCGCGGCTCTTGAAGATGTGACGCAGCACCGTGGGCCCCAGGTTGACCTGGTGCGCCTGCTGGCTGATGGCGGGCTCCATGGCCACCACGCCGTCGTAGTCCTTGGGGTACTTCTGAGTGGAGATGAGCCCCGACCGACCGCCGTTGGAATGGCCCATGTGGTAGCGCCGCACGGGGCGCTTGCCATAGAACTCGGTGGCGATCATGGTACCCACCTCCAGCACGAAATGGTTGGCGTCGAACGCGTGGTTGCGCAGCGCCACGTCGCTCTTGCCCCAGGCAAAGCCGCGGATCTGGTGGCCGGAGTCGGAGCTGATCTTCACGTACGGGTTGGCCGACGGGCCCACCAGCTGCTGGTACCACGGGTCGTCGGTGGGGATGAAGCCGTCAAAGCCGCCACCACCAATGGTCAGCGTCTTGCCGTTCCACTGGGCCAGCGTGGGCAGCTCCACCGCCCAGTTGATGGTGGACTCGGGCGACGAGACGATCTGCCCACGCACGATGCACACGTCGGGCAACGTACCCTCGGCCTTGCGCAGCTCGGTACGGGTGACCTTGGCGCCATGGGGCAAGGCGGTGGATGCGTAGGCGGCGCAGGCCTCAGCCAGGGGCTTGCTGGCCAGCGGGGGATTGGCGTCGCTGCCGCCGCCGCAGGCGGTCAGGGCCAGGGCTGCCACGGCACCCAGGGTGCAGGCAGTGGTCCATCGCCCTGCGCGTGCCAGGGGGTGAGGGTGGCGTCGGGGCGCCACGGCGAAGGGGTGGGGGTTCGGGAACATGCAAGGGTCTCCTGTTATGGCGGTTCTTCAGGAGCCCAGCGCGGCGGCGGCATGACCGGCACCAGCGACTGGACTCCGGTGCGGACGATAGGAAAAGGCGGCGCGGTTGCAGCCTCTGCAAATGCAGAGGGAGCGGGAAACTACCGAGCCCTGCAAACTCGCGTGTGGCGCCCCGCCGCCGATCGCTACTGGTGGCGCAGCGCGGCCACCAGCTCCAGCTTGTTGCTCACGCCCAGCGCGGCATAGGCCGTGCGCAGGTAGGTGCGCACCGTGGCGGGCGTGAGGCCCAGCGTGGCCGCAATGTCCTTGTGCGAGCGGCCCTGGGCGTACAGCATGGCGGCACTCAACTCGCGCGGTGCCAGGGCTTGCTTGTGCTGGCGCGACGCCAGGCTCACGGCCACCAGTGGCCCGCAGGGCTCCAAGCGCAGGCGGCAGGCCTTGCCCACCGACAGGGTGCAGGGCGCGCCCGCCAGCGCCTGCGCCACCACCGGCGGCAGGTGGGTGCCGTGCCAGCCGGGGCTGGCCTCGCCCAACGCCCGACTGATGCGCAGCCCGGCAAACAGCAGTTCGCCCGACGGCCGGGCCAGGGCAAAGCTGTCCCAGGGGCGGCCGGGCGTGTCGCTTTGCAGGCGCTGCAGACGGTGGTGCCATTGCTGCAGCAGGTGCAGAACGAATTCGCCGAACAGCACGGTCTCTCCGTCCGAGAATTCCGGCCGCGTTGGCGGGCGGTAGATGGAGACAAAAAACATGAGCCCGCTGTGGGGCAACTCGGCCGTGAGGGCCATGCAGTGGTACAGGCCGTGGCGCTGGCTGAAGGCGGCCACCTCCGGGTGCTCGGGTAACGGGCCCACCACGTCACGCTCACGGATCACCACCCCCAGCTGCTGCATGGACTGCAGCCCAAACAGGTCCACCGCCGCCAGCGCATTCCACTCCTGCGCAAAGCTGCGGCTCAGGCCAATGCTGCCGTGCAGCCAGTTGCGGGGTGCCACCTGCACATCGCCCGCCGAGACCTCGCCCCACCAGGCGGAATCAAAAGGCACCAGCCCCTGCAAGGTCAGCATGGCCTGGTGCAGCAAGTCCTGCGGGGCCACCTGCTGGGCTTGCTCCGACAGCCGGAGCAGGCTGCGGCTCAGCGCGCGCAGAGGGTCAGAGGCCATGGTGTCTCCTGGTTTTTGGGGCGATGGTAGCCGCCCCACGGTGGCAACCCCAACGCTCCTGAACCCGTACTACCCGCCAAACCCCTGCGCACCCACTACCCTATTGATAGCATCTCAGGCATATGACACTAGCGCCTGAGGCCTCTGGAACACAAAATCAGGCCGTCAACCCGTCCACTGCCTGGAACATCGACTGCCGTGCCTGGCTGATGATCTGGCCCTTCCACGCGTCCGTGTCGGTGTAGAAGGCCGCCAGCATTTGCGCCTTGATCTGGGCAGCCTTGTCAGCCGGAGTTTCGGGGTGCAGTTGGAGCCATTGCTCGGCACGGATGGCGTTCATCACGTCGAGCACGGGCACGGTGCCGTACTCCATGGCAATGCCGGTGTATTCGGCATGGGGGCACTCGTCGTAGATCGAGGTCCACATCAGGCCGGTGAGGAAGGCCGAGGTGGACGAGCCGTCGTAGATCGACGTGACCGGCGTGGCGCCGCCGCCGTCCCACCAGGCGCGCGCCCGGGCCACGGCCACGGCGTTGTCATTGCCCGCGTAGATGCGCTCGCCATGGCCGCTGGGGCCCAGGCCCGTGTGCAGGTCGATCCAGGCGATCTTCGACGCGCCCGCACCGTGCTGGCGCAGCACCTGGCGCAGCGTGCGGTTGCTCCAGGTGGGCTCGGTGCCGCCAAAGAACACGCCCTGCGGAAACTCGTGCTGCCCTTGCGAGATGGCGGCCTGCCACGCGGCCTCGCCCTTGGTGGCGATGTACTCCGCCACCGCTGCCTGGTTCTCAGGGCCTGGTGGCCACTGCTCGGGCAGCAGCAGGGGCTGCACCTCGCGGTAGGCCGTGTTCACGGGCAGGGGCTTGCTGAAGTCCTGGAAGTTGCGGTTCAGGTCCACGTTCTCGTGTGTGAAGCGGCGCACGTGCGAGAAGCCATACGGGTTGAGCGCGTGGATGTAGAGCGTGGCCACACCGGCATCGCGCGCCTTGGCGCGCCACTCGGCATCGTGCAGCGCAAACACCTGCACGCCGCTGCCGCAGTAGCCCTCGACGCCGTGGCAGGCGCTGCTCACGATGAGCAGCTTGTTGGCATCGGCCGGGCCGTCGCGCACCACGTCCATGGCCAGGTCTTCGCCATCGCGGCCCTTGAGCGGGTGGGCGTGCGATTCGATGGACAGGCCGGCGGCTGCGGCGGCCTCCAGAAACTTTGTGCGCGCCTGGGCGTAGCTGGGCGAGAAGGCTTCAACGATTCCGGTCATGGGCAGGGCTTTCAGGAGTCAGTGGGAAGACAAAAAGAAAACCCGGGCACGCGCGCTGCGCACGCCCGGGTGGAGGAGGATCAACGGCGCGCCAAGCTGCTTCAGGCCGCTTTGGCGGGCTGGGCCAGCCATTCCTCGGCCAGCTTGACCCAGTAGGTCGCGCCCAGCGGGATCAGGTCATCGTTGAAGTCATAGCTGGGGTTGTGCAGCATGCAGGGTCCGCCGCCGTGGCCCATCTCGCGGTGGGCGCCGTCGCCGTTGGCAATGAAGCAGTACGCACCGGGCTTGGCCTGCAGCATGTAGGCAAAGTCTTCAGCGCCCATGGTGGGCTCCTGAACCACCACACGCTCTTCCCCCACGATGCCAGTCATGACCTTGCGGGCAAATTCGGCCTCGACGGGCGAGTTGACAGTGGGCGGGTAGTTGCGCACGAACTCGAACTCGCAGGTGGCATCGTGCGCAGCGCAGTGGTTCTCGGCGATCTGGCGCATGCGCTTTTCAATGAGGTCCGTCACTTCGGTGGTGAAGGTGCGCACCGTGCCCTGCAGCTCGACGCTGTCGGGAATCACGTTGGTGGCCTCACCCGCGTGGATCATGGTGACCGAGATCACGCCAGCGTCCACGGGCTTCTTGTTGCGGCTGATGATGGTCTGGAAGGACTGCACCATGCCGCAGGCAATCGGCACCGGGTCGATGCCGGTGTGCGGCAGCGCCGCATGGCCGCCCTTGCCACGCAGGGTGATCTTGAACTCGCTGGTCGATGCCATCACCGGGCCGGGGCTCACGGCAAAGGTGCCCACCGGCATGCCGGGCCAGTTGTGCATGCCGTACACGGCCTCCATGGGGAACTGCTCGAACAGGCCGTCCTCGATCATCACGCGGGCACCGCCGCCGCCCTCTTCGGCGGGCTGGAAGATCAGGTACACGGTGCCGTCGAAATTGCGGTGCTTGGCAAAGTGCTGGGCCGCCGCCAGCAGCATGGCCACATGGCCGTCGTGGCCGCAAGCGTGCATCTTGCCCTGGTGTTTGCTGGCGTGGGCGAAGGTGTTGAACTCCTGCATGGGCAGTGCGTCCATGTCGGCGCGCAGGCCAATCGCGCGGCCACTGGCGCCACCGTCGCGCCCCTTGACGATGCCCACCACGCCCGTTTTGCCCATACCCCGGTGGATGGGAATGCCCCACTCCGTGAGCTTTTGCGCCACCACGTCGGCGGTGCGCACCTCTTCGAAGCACAGTTCGGGGTGGGCGTGAATGTCCCGGCGCACCGCTGCAATACTGGCCGCCTGGGTGACGATGGAGTCAATAACGTTCATGATATGTGTCCTTACGATCTCACAGTCTAGCCCGACAGCAACACACGTGCCAACCCGGGTTATTCGCTAGCCACCCATGATTTCTGCCCACGCCCTCGAACTTGCGCAAACCCTGGTGCGCATGAACACCGTCAGCCATAACTCCAATCTGGAGCTGATCCATTTCATCCGCGACCACCTGGCCAAGCTGGGCGTGAAAAGCCGCCTGACCTTCAACGACGACAAGACCAAGGCCAACCTGTTCGCCACCCTGGGCGAGGGCAAGCCGGCGGGCGTGATCCTTTCGGGCCATACCGACACGGTGCCGTGGGATGGACAGGACTGGACCATGGACCCACTGAGTGCCCTGGTCAAGGACGGTAACCTGTACGGGCGCGGCAGTGCCGACATGAAGGCCTTCATTGGCATTGCCGTGTCGCACGCAGAGCAGTTCCTGAACAGCGACGCGCCTTTTGCGGTCCATCTGGCATTCAGCTACGAAGAGGAGATCGGCTGCTTTGGCGTGAAGGAACTCATCGCCGACCTGCGCGACGCGAACATCAAGCCCCTGGCCTGCATCGTGGGCGAGCCCACCAGCATGATCCCCGCCATCGCACACAAGGGCGTGTACCGCTACAAGTGCTGCGTGCGTGGCAAGGAGGCGCATTCGTCCCTCACGCCGCATTCGGTCAACGCCATCGAGATGGCCGCCCGCGTGGTGGGCCGGGTGCGCGACATGGCGGAAGACTTTGAAAAGAACGAGCCCCGCTTTGAGGGCTTTGACGTGCCGTTCTCGACCAGCAGCGTGGGCCAGTTCCACGGCGGCATTGCCGACAACGTGGTGCCGCGCGACGCCGAGTTCCGCTACGAGTTCCGCGACCTGCCCACGGCCAACGCCGCGCAGATGCAGTCCGAGGTGGTGGCCTACGCCAAATCGCTGGAGCCCGCCATGAAGAAGGTGGCGCCTGCAGCGGGTTTCGAGTTCGAGACCATCTGCGAAATCCCGAGCTTCCTGGGCAGCAAGGACGACCCGGTGACGCGCCTGGCGCAAGAGCTGTCGGGCGAAAAAGGCACCACCCTGGTGGCCTTTGGCACCGAAGCGGGGCTGTTCAAGAACGCGGGCATCTCCACCGTGGTGTGTGGCCCCGGCAGCATCCAGCAGGCCCACCAGCCCGACGAGTACGTGAGCCTGGAGCAGCTGGGACGCTGCGAGGCGTTCATGCAGGGGCTGGCGCGCACGCGCACGCTGGGCTGATCGCTTTGGAGCGGCGGGGGCCGGCGCGCGCCCGCCCCCCGTTCGGGATCAGGTCCTGACCCGGCCGTCCCCGGTCAGCATCGACATCTCGACAAACTTCGAGGCTGCGTGGCTGGTGCCACTGAACGACACTGGAAAGCCCGAGATCACCTGGTTGCCGATGGACTCGGTGCCCGTGATGAAGCTCTCGCGCGTGATCTTTCCGCCGGCCTGGGCCTGGCGCAGGCCCTCGGCGAACACGCGTGCAGCCAGATAGCCTTCCATGCTGGAGTAGTTGGGCTGCACCTTGTCGCCGCCCTTCTTGATGGCTTCCAGAAACTCGCGGGTGATCTGGCGCGAGGGCTGGTAGGGCGAGGGCACCACCTGCGACACCACCACACCCGCACCGTCCTTGCCCAGCTCGTCGGCCAGCGCCTGGGTGCCCACAAACGACACGTTGTAGAACGTGCCGCCAAAGCCCGCCTTGCGCGCCGCACGCACAAACGCGGCAGCCGACGCGTAGGCCGTGATCTGCACCACGGCATCGGGCGTGGCGGGCACCAGCTTGTCCACGGCCGCTTTCACATCCGTGGAGTTGCGCTCCACGGTGGCCGTCGCCACGGGTGTCAGCTTCAGCTCGGCCAGCGCGCGGTTCACGCCATCGAGCCCCGCCTTGCCATAGGCGTCGTTCTGGTAGAACACCGCAATCTTCTTGAGCCCCAGGTTGGTGAGCTGGCGCACGATGAGCGCGGTTTCGTCGTAGTAGGACGCACGCACATGAAAGATCAGCCGGTTGAACGGCTGGCGCAGCGCCTCGGCACCGGTAAAGGGGCCAAAAAACGGCACCTTCTCCTTGGTGAACAGCGGCAGTGCCGCCAGGCTGGTGGGAGTGCCGATGTAGCCAAACAGGGCAAACACCTCGTCGGCAATCAGCTTGCGGGTGTTCTCGGCGCACCGGTCGGGCTCATAGCCGTCGTCCATGGTGCGGATCTCCACCATGCGCTTGCCCACGCCGCCCTGGGCGTTGAGCTGGTCAAAAAAGAGCTTGGCACCCTGGTTGAACTGCACGCCCAGCTGCGCCGCCGGGCCGGTGAAGGCGGCCGACTGCCCCAGCACGATGCGCCCCTCGCCCTGCGCACGCGCCACGCCGAACCCGCCCAGCGCCACGGCGCCCATGCCCACCGAAAACTGCCTGCGCCCCAATACTGTCTGGTTCATGGTGAAATCTCTGCTCTTGTAAGAAGAAAGAAGGGGCATGCCCCTCTGCACTGCCGGTAGGCAGCCCCTTGGAAACGGGGGACCCATATGCACGCCCGTTCCAACCCTGACAGCCAGTTTAACGATCCAGCCCCCGAATGCCCACGCCTTCTGACGCTAATTCCCCTCCATCGGCACTGATTCAGGTGCGCGGCGCCTGCCCCCACGACTGCCCCGACACCTGCGCCCTGCTCACCACCGTGGACGAGCATGGCGTGGCCACCCGCGTGCAGGGCAACCCCGACCACCGCCACACCGATGGCGCGCTGTGCGCCAAGGTGAGCAAGTACACCGAGCGCAGCTACCACCCCGAGCGCGTGCTCACGCCGCTCAAGCGCACGGGCGCCAAGGGCGCCGGCCAGTTCGTGCCCGTGACCTGGGACGAGGCCCTGGCCGACATCGCCCAGCGCCTGCAGACCATCGCCGCGCGCGCGCCCGAAGCCATCCTGCCCTACAGCTACGCGGGCACCATGGGCATGGTGCAGGGCGAGAGCATGGACCGGCGCTTCTTCCACAAGCTGGGCGCTTCGCAGCTGGACCGCACCATCTGCGCATCCGCCGGGGCCGAGGCCTTGGTGCAGACCCTGGGCGGCAAGGTGGGCATGAAGGTGGAGTTTTTTGCCGAATCGCAGCTCATCATCATCTGGGGCAGCAACTCCATCGGCAGCAACCTGCACTTCTGGCGCTATGCCCAGCAGGCCAAGCGCAATGGCGCCAAGCTGGTGTGCATTGACCCCCGCAAGAGCGAGACGGCCGACAAATGCCACGAGCACATTGCCCTGCGCCCCGGCACCGACGCGGCGCTGGCACTGGCGCTGATGCACGAGCTGATCGCGAACGACTGGCTGGACCACGACTACATCGCCCGCCACACGCTGGGCTGGGACCCGCTGCGCGAGCGCGCACTGCAGTGGCCACCCGAACGCGCGGCCAAGGTGTGCGGCATTCCGGTGGAGCAGATCCGCCAGCTGGCCCAGGACTACGGCACGACGAAGCCCGCCGCCATCCGCCTGAACTACGGCATGCAGCGTGTGCGTGGCGGCGGCAATGCGGTGCGCGCCGTGGCCTGCCTGCCTGCGCTCACGGGCGCCTGGCGCCACCGCGCGGGCGGCGTGCTGCTGTCCAGCTCGGGCCAGTTCCCCGCGCAGCGCGCCGTGCTGCAGCGACCCGACCTGATGCCGGCCCAGATACCGCGCACCATCAACATGTCCACCATTGGCGACGACCTGCTGCGCGAGGCCTCGCCCGCGTTCGGCCCGAAGGTGGAGGCCGTCGTGGTCTACAACAGCAATCCCGTGGCCGTGGCGCCTGACTCCAGCAAGGTGGTGCAGGGCTTTGCGCGCGAGGACCTGTTCACCGTGGTGCTGGAGCACTTCAAGACCGACACGGCCGACTACGCCGACTACATCCTGCCCGCCACCACGCAGCTGGAGCACTGGGACATCCACCTGAGCTACGGCCACACCGACGTGCTGCTCAACCGCCCCGCCATCGCGCCGCAGGGCCAGGCGCGCAGCAACGCACAGATCTTCCGCGACTTGGCGGCGCGCATGGGCTTTGCCGAGCCCTGTTTTGCCGAGAGCGACGAGGCCCTGTGCCGCCAGGCGTTTGGCGACGCAGTGGACTACGCACTGCTCGAAAGCCAAGGCTTTGCCACGCTGGCGCTGCCCGATGCGCCGTTCGCCGAAGGCAACTTCCCATCACCCTCTGGAAAGTGCGAGTTCTACAGCGCCCGCCTGGCCGCCCAGGGCCTGGACGGCCTGCCCGACCACCTGCCCAACTACGAACTGCAGGGCACGGACGCCCGCTACCCGCTGGCCATGATCTCGCCGCCCGCGCGCAACTTCTTGAACTCCACCTTCGTGAATGTGCAGAGCCTGCGCAACATCGAAGGCCGCCCGGTGCTGGAGATCCACCCCGACGATGCCGAAGCACGTGGCATTGCCAACGACGCCGTGGTGCGCGTGTTCAACGACCGGGGCAGCTACCTGTGCCACGCCACCGTCTCGCGCCGCGCGCGGCCGGGCGTGGTCAACGGCCTGGGCATCTGGTGGCGCAAGCTGGGGCTGAATGGCACCAACGTGAACGAGGTGACCAGCCAGGCGCTGACCGACCTGGGCCGCGCGCCCACGTTTTATGACTGTCTGGTGGAAGTGGAGGCCACAGGCGCCGCCGATGCCGGCATGGATGCCGGGGCCCGCGTCGGCACCACGGCCTGAGCGCAGCTTGAGATGCTGGGTTTGCTATTTATTCAATAGCTGTTTGCGCAATATCCACTAGCGCTTGCAGCCATTTTTACCCTTAATCTGCGCAAACACCCGTTCTGCGCAGGATCTGCGGCTTTGCAGGGTTCCTTCGCGGCCCCTTACCCCAACAGCTTCAGCAACGCATGGGCGCCCTGCTCTGACGATGCCGGATTCTGCCCCGTGATCAGCGTGCCGTCGGTCAGCACATAGGGTGCCCAGTCAGGGCCTTTGGAATACACGCCGCCGTTGGCCTTGAGCATGTCTTCCACCAGGAAGGGCACGATCTGGGTCAACTGCACCGCGTCTTCTTCGCTGTTGGTAAACCCCGTGACCTTCTTGCCCTTGACCAGGGGCGACCCGTCGGGCGCCTTGGTGTGCCGCAGCACGCCGGGTGCGTGGCACACCAGCGCCAGGGGCTTGCCTGCGGCAAAGGTCTTTTCGATGAGGGCAATGGACTGCGCGTCTTCCGCCAGGTCCCACAGCGGGCCGTGGCCGCCGGGGTAGAACACGGCATCAAAGTCCTCGGCCTTCACGCTGGACAGGGGCACGGTGCTGGCCAGCTGCTGCTTCGCTGAAGCATCGGCCTTGAAGCGGCGCGTGGCATCGGTCTGGGCGCTTTCGTCGTCGCTTTTGGGGTCCAGGGGCGGCTGGCCGCCCTGGGGCGATGCGAGCGTGATCTGCACGCCTGCATCCTTGAACACGTAGTACGGTGCCGCAAACTCTTCCAGCCAGAAGCCCGTCTTTTTGCCGGTGTCGCCCAGTTGGTCGTGGGACGTCAGAACCATGAGGATGTGTGCCATGGAAGTCGCTTTCGGTGTGGGGGGGTTGATCGGAAAAACCAAATCATCACCGTACCAGCCATCGGGCCCGTTGTCCCGCCATGCAGGCCGGTTTGCGGCATTGGCTTACAGCACGGCGCTACAGCACCTGCGGGCCCTCAACCTGTCAACGCAGCTGCCTAGCCAGGAACTCCGCCACCTCGTTCTCCAGCGTGGCGTGGTAGGCCACCCGGTCAAAGCCTTCGGGGTTGGCGGCGGCGTCTCCCGCCTCGGACGCCAGCGGCCAGACAGACTGGGCCATGAAGGCGAAGTGGCCTGCACCCGGCACCGTACTGGCCTGTGCAGACGGCAAATTCGCTGCCACATAGCCGCCGTGGTAGGGGCCCACAAGCACGGCATCGCGCTCGGCCACCATCAGCCGCACGGGCACGCTGATGGCCTTCAGGCTGTCTGGCGTGAACACCACAGCCATGGGCGCCATGGCCACCACGGCGCGGATGCGGGGGTCTGCCACCGAGACCAGCGGGCCATCGAGCGCGGGGGCGCCGGCCTGTGTGGACGCCGCAGTGGCGGCCGCAGGTGCCTCCTTGGAAGTCTGGGCGGTCTGGCCACGGGCGGGCAGCTTGCCCAGGCTGCAAAAGCCGGGGTCGTCCGACACACTGCGGCAGTGCTGTGCCGCACGGGCCGGTTCGGCCTGCGCACCGGCCAGGGCCAGCACGGTGTAGCCACCTGCCGAATGCCCAACGGCACCAATGCGCCCGGCCGGAATGCGGGGGCCCCATTCGGGGCTGGCCAGCAGCGCGTCCAGCACGCGGCTCACTTGGCGGGGGCGCTCGCTGAAGTAGCGGCCCGAGGTAATCATCGACCGGTCTTCCCAGTTGTCGCCCGGGTGGCGCAACGCCGCCACCAGATAGCCGTCGGCCGCCAGGCGCGTGGCCAGGTTGTGGTGCCCCAGTTCATGGCCGCCCGTGCCGTGCGAGATGAGGATCAGGCCCTTGAGGGGCGCGGTTGCCGCCGGGGCGCCCGGCGTGACCACGGGCCGCCAGGGCCCCATGGGCTGGGTGCGCGCCACCACCGGCGTGGGGTAGAACAGCGCCACGGTCACGGGCTCTGCGCCCGGTACCACCAGGGTGCGCAGGCCGGCGTACTGGGCCGATGCCGGCGCGGCCCAGGCCAGCATTGCCACAAAAGCTGCCAGCAGCGGGGCACGGGCTTTGCGCCACGCGGAGCGGAGGGCCAGGATGAGGATGAGGGTCACGGTGCGCCTTTCGTCAAATGCCACCCAAGGAGGTGGCTTGACGGCACTGTAGGCGGCGCAAGGGGCGGGCTCCAGCGCCCTGCGACGAAACGCTGCTGCGCGGCGCGAAATGCAGCGCAGGCGGGGCGATCAGGAGAGAGGGCCTGGGACCCCGCCCTCCCCGCCCACCACCATTTACAGCGCCGCTTCGAGGATGCGGCGGCTCACAGCCGGGGTGATCTCGCGCTGTTCGCCCAGCGTCACCATGCCGTGCGCTTCCAGCTGCGCCACCACGGTGTTCACCACCTCGCTGCCCAGGCCGTAGCCCGACAGGCGCGTCGCGATGCCCATGCTCTCAAAGAAATCGCGCGTGCGCTCGATGGCGGCGGTGATGCGTTCGTCCTCGCTGCCGGTGGTGATGCCCCACACGCGCTCGCCGTACTGCAGCAGCTTGGCGCGCTTGGCCACCCGGCGCTCGTTCAGCAGCGCGGGCAGCACGATGGCCAGGGTGCGCGCGTGGTCGATGCCGTGCAGCGCCGTCAGCTCGTGGCCGATCATGTGCGTGGCCCAGTCCTGCGGCACGCCCGCGCCGATCAGGCCGTTGAGCGCCATGGTGGCGGCCCACATCAGGTTGGCGCGGTCGTCGTACACCGGCTCGGGGGCGGTCAGCAGGCGCGGGCCGATCTCGATCAGCGTCTGCAGGATGCCTTCTGCAAACCGGTCCTGCACGGGTGCATTGACCGGGTAGGTCAGGTACTGCTCGACCGTGTGCACAAACGCATCCACCACGCCATTGGCCAGTTGCTGGGGTGGCAGGGTGTAGGTCTTGGTGGGGTCGAGCACCGAGAACACCGGGTAGGTGTGCACGCTGCCAAACGACAGCTTGGCGCCCTTGGCGCGGTGGGTGATGACGCCGCCGTTGTTCATCTCCGAGCCCGTGGCGGGCAGCGTGAGCACGGAACCAAACGGCATGGCGCCCTTGACGTTGCGGCCGTGCTTTTCGAGGATGGCCCAGGGGTCATCGCCTTCAAAACGGACAGCGGCCGCGATGAACTTGGTGGCGTCGATCACCGAACCGCCCCCCAAGGCCAGCAAGAAGTCAAACCCGCCTTCGCGGATCTGCGCCACGGCCTTCATGGAGGTCTCGTAGCTCGGGTTGGGCTCGATGCCGCTGAAGGTGGCGTGCTGGCGCTCGCCCAGCG
The DNA here is from genome assembly GCF_056175785.1 of Acidovorax sp. LjRoot204. Classification (NCBI taxonomy): domain Bacteria; kingdom Pseudomonadati; phylum Pseudomonadota; class Betaproteobacteria; order Burkholderiales; family Comamonadaceae; genus Acidovorax; species Acidovorax sp. LjRoot204. Next base: position 22,280 of record NZ_JBGFFF010000005.1, on the reverse strand, counting down.
CGGCGCGCACCTCAGCCAGGGTGCCGGTCTTTTCGGCGCTGGCACCGCCCACCAGGATCAGCACCTTGGCGGCAGCGGGCACGAGCTTGGCCAGGTCAGCAATGCGGCCCTGGCCGAAGGCGATGTGGGTGGGGTTGTGGAAGTCGAAATTCAGCATGTTGGTCTTTCTCCGTCAAAGGCCGTCGCTGCATCACCAGGAGCCCGGCCGCGCGGGTGGGCGCAGGGGGCGCGCCGCCCTGGGTAGCGACAGCAAGGGCGCGATTGTGCGGCGCACCGGGTCCCGGTGCCGGTCGCGCGTGCGATAGCCCTGCCGCCAGCAGAGCCTCATGCAGCAGGTCGGGCGCTGCGCATGCGACTGCCGCTAGCGCTGGGAGCGTGTTGACGATCCAGCGGGTGTCGTCAACAGGCACTCAGTGCGGCGTCCGCTCCATCAGCGCCTGCAGCCGCTCGGCCATGAAGTCGCGCAGCGCCCGCACCAGCGGCGTGAACTGGCGGCGGCTGGGGGCCACCAGGAAGAGCGGCACGGCCTCGGTGGTCCAGCCGGGGCACAGCGGCACCAGGCGCCCGGCGGCCAGGTCGTCGGCCACATCAAAGTACGACTTGTACGCAATGCCCCGGCCCAGCACGGCCCAGCGGCGCACCGCGTCGCCATCGTTGGCCACGTTCCGGCTGCGCACGCGCACCACCACTTCCTGGCCCAACGCGTCCCAGAAGCGCCAGCGGTCGTGCACGTCCTCGCCCAGCATGAAGCACAGGCCATCGTGCGCAGCCAAGGCGTGGGGCGTATCGGGCGTGCCGTGCGCGGCCAGGTAGGAGGGGGCGGCGCAGAGCACGCGCCGGTGTTCGGCGACCAGCGGCAGCGCCACCAGGCTCGAATCCTGCGGCTTGCCGTAGCGGAAGGCGGCATCCACCGGTTCGCCGTAGACATTGGCCATGCGGTCCGACAGCTGCAGGCGGATGTCGATGCCGGGGTGCAGCGCCTGGAAGGCATCCAGCCAGGGCAGCAGCACATTGCGCCCCAGGTCGGACGGGGCCGCCAGTTGCAGCAGGCCACGCAGCTCGCCCGCCCGGCCGCTGGCGAGCTGGCCCTGCACCTGCTGCAGCGCGGCGAGTGCGGGGCGGCAGTGCTCCAGGAACAGCGCGCCCTCCTGCGTGAGCCGCAGGCTGCGCGTGGAGCGCACGAACAGCGCCACGCCCAGCTCGGCCTCCAGCCGCTTGAGCGCGGCGCTCGCGGCGGCGGGGGTGAGGTCCAGTGCACGGGCCGTGGCCGAAAGGCTGCCGCTGTCCACGGTGCGCACAAAGATGTCGAGGTCTTGCAGGCTTTTCATGGCGAGGGTGGATGGGGAAGGGAAGACGACGGCAATGGAACGACACCACCAGGCGGCTGATATTCAAATTTTCTTTGAATATTCCTTCAATCAACTGCTTATTTAAAAAGTATTACAGAAAGCTCACCATTCACTTCATGTTCCACACCGGCCTGCCGCCGACCCGAGCCCCTGCCATGACCACCACCCCACACACCGCCACACCCGCCCTGTTCCGCCCCCTGCAGATGGGGCCGCTGGCACTGCCCCACCGCATCGTGATGGCGCCCATGACGCGCGCCCGCAGCAACCAGCCAGGCGACGTGCCCAACGCGCTCATGGCCGACTACTACGCCCAGCGCGCCAGTGCGGGCCTCATCGTCAGCGAGGCCAGCCAGGTGTCACGCCAAGGCCAGGGCTACAGTTTCACGCCCGGCATCTACAGCGAGGCGCAGGTGCAAGGCTGGCGCCGCGTGACCGAAGCGGTGCACGCCGCGGGCGGGCGCATGGTGCTGCAGCTGTGGCACGTGGGCCGCATGTCGCACGCCAGCTTCCATGCCGATGGGCTGCCCGTGGCGCCCTCGGCCCTGGCCCCGGCGGCACGGGTATGGGTGGCAGGCGAAGACGGCGTGGGCCGCATGCTCGACTGCCCCGTGCCCCGCGCGCTGGAGGCCGCCGAGATTCCTGGCGTGGTGGACGACTTCCGCCGTGCCGCCGCCAACGCCATGCGCGCAGGGTTCGACGGCGTGGAGATCCACGGCGCCAATGGCTACCTCCTTGACCAGTTTCTGCGCACGACCTCCAACCACCGCACCGACGCCTATGGCGGCCCGGTGGAAAACCGCACCCGCTTCGCCCGCGAAGTGGCCGCTGCAGTGGCCAGCGAGGCCGGCGCCGAACGCACGGGCATGCGCCTGGCCCCGTTCATCACGCAGCGCGGCATGGACTGCCCGGAGATCATCCCCACCATCCTGCACCTGGCGCGCGAGCTGGACACGCTGGGCCTGGCCTACATCCACCTGGCAGAGGCCGACTGGGACGACGCCCCCCGCATTCCAGATGAATTCCGCCAGGCTCTACGCACCGCCTTCAGCGGCCGTGTGATGGTGGCGGGCCAGTACACACCCGAACGCGCGCAACAGATCCTCGCGTCCGGCATGGCCGACCTGGTGGCGTTTGGCCGCCCGTTCATTGCCAACCCCGATCTGCCTTCGCGCTATGCCGCCGGGCTGCCACTGGCACCGTTCGATGCGGCCACGCTGTTTGGCGGCGACGCACATGGCTACAGCGACTACGCACCGGCCCATGCGCTGGCTGCGCCCAAGGCCCGGGCTGGCGCGGCTGAAGTGGCCTGAAAACGGCACCACGCGCCCTTCCGGACTCCGCATATCCCCCGCCTCAACGCCCTTTGCACCTCAAGGACCCATCATGAAATCCGTTGGCTACCAAACCGCCCACCCCATCGACCACCCCGAGTCGCTGCTCGACATCACCCTGCCCGACCCGGTGGCCACGGGCCGCGATCTGCTGGTGGAAGTGCACGCCGTTTCGGTCAACCCCGTGGACACGAAAGTGCGCAAAAGCAGCTCACGCAGCGGCGACGGGCCCGACTACAAGGTGCTGGGCTGGGACGCCAGCGGCATCGTCCGCGCCGTGGGCCCCGATGTGACGCTGTTCCAGCCCGGCGACCGCGTCTGGTACGCGGGCTCCATCGCACGCCAGGGCACCAACAGCGAACTGCACCTGGTGGATGAACGCATCGTGGGCCATGCACCCCAATCGCTCGACTTTGCCGAAGCCGCCGCGCTGCCGCTGACCACCATCACCGCGTGGGAGCTGCTGTTTGACCGCCTGGGCGTAGCCCCCGGCAAGCAACCCACCCACAAGACCCTGCTCATCATTGGCGCGAGCGGCGGCGTGGGCTCCATCCTCACGCAGCTGGCGGCGCGGCTCACCAGCCTCACGATCATCGGCACCGCATCGCGTCCCGAAACGCAGCAATGGGTGCGCGACCTGGGCGCCCACCACGTCATCGACCACAGCCAGCCGCTCACGCAAGAGCTGGCGCGCATCGGCCACCCCATGGTGGACATCATCGTCAGCCTCACGCAGACCGACGCACACTTCGACCAGATCGTCGAGGCCATTGCGCCCCAAGGCCAGTTCGCGCTGATCGACGACCCGGTGTCGCTCGACGTGACGAAGTTCAAGCGCAAGTCGGTGTCGCTGCACTGGGAGCTGATGTTCACCCGCGCACTGTTCGGCACCGCCGACATGATCGGCCAGCACCGCCTGCTGACCGAGGTGGCTCAGTTGGTGGATGCGGGGCTGATTCGCACCACGCTGGACCAGCGCTTTGGCACCATCAATGCCGAGAATTTGAAACGCGCGCATGCGCTGATCGAGAGCGGCAAGGCGCGGGGCAAGCTGGTGCTGGAGGGGTGGGCCTGAAGAACTGCGGGCCATGCAGGGGGCGTAGCACCACCCGCGCGGCAGATTGTGTGTCGGACTGAAAAATACTGTATTTATAAACAGTCTTTCAGGTATAAATCAGGGCACCACAACCCGAGGAGACCTCCCATGCTGGACCACATGACCTTCCGTGTCACCGACATCGCCCGCACCAAGGCGTTCTACACCGCTGCCCTCGCGCCTTTGGGCTACAGCCTGTGTTTTGAAGGCAACTACGGCTCGAACATGCTGGGCTATGCCTACCCGGCTCCGTCTGAGCACGACGGCAAGAAGGCGGATGTGTGGTTCATCGACGGCCCCTCGCCCTACGGCGGCCCGCCCGCCACCACGGGCTGCCACCTGGCGTGGCGGGCCACCACGCGGGCGCAGGTCGATGCCTTCTACCGCGCCGCCATCGAAGCCGGGGGCCAAGACAACGGCGCCCCGGGCCTGCGGCCCGACTACCACCCCCACTATTACGGCGCGTTTGTCATCGACCCGGAAGGCAACAACATCGAAGCGGTGTGCCACCTGCCGGAGTAGACGGGCCTGCACCGCTGAGGACTGGTGAGGCCTGTCAAGGCCAGGCCGCCCAGTGCACTGTCCCGTGCACCGAAGTGCTGCGGGATCAGTCCAGCTTCACGCCTGCCGCTTTGATGATCTCGCCCCAGCGCTTGGACTCGGAGCGTGCCATGGCGCGGAACTGCTCGGACGTGCCGGGCAGGGCTTCCATGCCGAAGTCGGCCATGCGCTTGACCACGGCGGGGTTGAGCAGGGCCTTGTTCAGGTCGCCGTTCAGGCGCGCCGTGATCGCAGCGGGCAGACCGGCGGGCGCCAGGATGCCCTGGAACGCAAACACCTCCGTGTTGGGCACACCGGCTTCTGCCAAGGTGGGCACGTCCGGCAGCGCGGCCACGCGCTTGGCCGAGCCAATGGCCAGCGCACGCACCTTGCCCGAGGTGATGACGGGAAGGCCAGCGGCCAGGTCCAGGAACATGCAGGGCACCTGGCCGCCCATCACGTCCTGCAGCGCAGGCGCCGCGCCGCGGTAGGGGATGTGGGTGAGGAAGGTCTTGGTGCGGTTCTTGAACATCTCCATCGCCAGGTGGTGTGGCGAACCATTGCCGGGCGATGCGTAGTTGAGCTTGCCGGGGTTGGCGCGCGCGTAGGCCAGAAACTCTTTCACCGTCTTGGCTTCAAACGCCGGGTGCACCACCAGCGCCAGCGGAAAGCGGCTGATGCCGCCCACATAGGTGAAGTCCTTTTCGGGGTTGAACGGCAGCTTGGTGAACAGGTGTTCGTTGTAGGCCAGGATGGCGTTGTCGGCCGACATGAAGGTGTTGCCGTCGGGCTTGGCGGTGGCCACCATCTGGCCGCCGATGTTGGTGGAGGCGCCCGGGCGGTTGTCCACCACGATCTGCTGGCCCAGCGTCTGGCGCATGGCCTCGGCCACGGTGCGGGCCAGCACGTCGGTGCCGCCACCGGCGGGGTACGGCACCACCCAGCGCAGGGGCTGGTCGGGCCAGGCGGACTGGGCGGCGGCCCAGGGCGCGGCGGTAGTAGCGCCTGCGGCGGCCAGGGCGGACAAGAGGGTACGGCGTTGCATGGGGTTGTCTCCTTGATACTATGAATTTAATAGCTGCAAGCGCATGTTCCTCTAGCGCATGCAGCCGTTTTTATTCAAATTTTGCTCTGCGGGGCCTCAGGCGGCCGGTGCGGCAATGGTCTGGTCGATGGCGCCAAAGATGCTGGCGCCGTCCTTGCCCTTGACCTCGATGCGGATGGTGTCGCCGAACTTCATGAAGTCGGTGCTGGGCTTGCCGTCCTGGATGGTTTCAATGCAGCGCTTTTCGGCGATGCAGCTGTAGCCCTTGGGCCACTCCATGCGGCCGTTCTGCTCCACGCCCTTGTTGCTGACGGTGCCGCTGCCCACGATGGAGCCGGCGCGCACGTTGCGCGTCTTGGCGATGTGGGCAATGAGCTGGCCGAAGTGGAAGGTCATTTCGGGGCCCGCGTCGCACATGCCGACCTTGCGGCCGTTCCAGGTGGACTGCACGGTGAGGTTCACGCGGCCGTGGTCCCAGGCGTCGCCCAGCTCGTCCAGCGTCACGGCCACAGGGCCGAAGGCGGTGGCGGGCTTGCTCTGGAAGAAACCGAAACCCTTGGCCAGCTCGGCCGGGATCAGGTTGCGCAGGCTCACGTCGTTGGCAATCATCACCAGGCGGATCCCGTCCAGCGCCTGGTCGGCGTTGGTGCCCATCTTCACGTCGCCGGTGATGACGGCGATCTCGGCCTCGAAGTCGATGCCCATGGCTTCGCTGGGCACCACGACATCGTCGCAGGGGCCGACGAAGTCGTCGCTGCCGCCCTGGTACATCAGGGGGTCGGTGTAAAAGCTTTCGGGCACTTCGGAGTTGCGCGCTTTTCGCACCAGTTCAACGTGGTTGATGTAGGCCGAGCCGTCGGCCCACTGGTAGGCGCGAGGCAGCGGGGCCATGCACTGGGCGGGGTCGAAGGGGAAGGCGTGGCGCGCCCGGCCGCTGTTGAGCTGGTCGTACAGGTCCTGCAGCTGGGGCGAGATGAAGCCCCAGTCGTCCAGCACCTGCTGCATCTTGCTGGCAATGCCGGTCGCATAATGGGCCGTGCCCAGGTCGCGGGAGACGACAACCAGTTGGCCGTCGCGCGAGCCGTCTTTGTAGGTAGCGAGTTTCATGGTGGCAGGACCTTTGTCTCAAGGGGTTGAAGGTTTCACCCAACACGAATTACGCTTGGGTAAATTGATTTAACTAAACAAAACTCGCAAATTTTAGTGCACATGGACAAAGAACGTGCAGGAATTCAATCGGTCGAGGTGGGTTTTGCCCTGCTGGAAGGGCTGACGCGCTCGCGCGGACCGCTGATGCTCAAGGATGTGGCCGCCTCGGCGGGCATGAGCGCGGCCAAAGCGCACCGGTATCTGGTGAGCTTTCAGCGCCTGGGCCTGGTCACGCAAGACCCCCGCACCGCGCGCTATGACCTGGGCCCGGCCGCACTCAAGCTGGGGCTGGCCTCGCTGACGCGGCTCGATGGCGTGCGCCTGGCCCGCGAACGCATGCCCGCGCTCATGGAAACCATCGGCCACACGCTGGCGCTGGCCGTGTGGGGCAACCACGGCCCCACCATCGTGCACTGGGAGGAATCGCCCCAGGCCGTCACCGCCAACCTGCGCCTGGGCGACGTGATGCCGCTGCTGTCGTCGGCCACGGGCCGGTGTTTTGCGGCCTTCATGTCGCCCGAGGTGGTGGCGCCGTTGCTCAAAGAGGAGCTGGCCCGCGCCGTGAAGATGCGCCGCACCGACCTGCCCGCCACCATGGCCGAAGTGAACGCACTGCTGGCCGAGGTGCGCGAGCGCGGCGCCGCCCGCGTGGTGGACACGCTGCTGCCGGGCATCGTCGCCTTCTGCGCGCCGGTATTCGATGCCGATGGTCACCTGGAGCTGGGCATCACCACGCTGGGATCCATCGCCACCTTTGACCCCGAATGGGGCGGCGCCATTGACGCGCCGCTGCGCGCGGCCGCAGCCCAGCTGTCCAGCGACCTGGGCGCAGGCACCGCCTGACGGCCCCGTACCCGCACACACAAGCAGCGAGCAGATGCCACGGCGCGCGCTGGTTTTCATCACGGCCCTGGTGCTGGCCCTGCACTGGCTGGTGCTCAGCGGCGTGCCCCTGGCCTGGGACAGCCCTGCACAGCCGTCCAGTCAGGTGTTCAGCACGCGCAGCATCGCGCCCGCACCGCCCCCACCAGCCGTTGCGCCCTCCAGCGTGACCGCCGCGCCCGTCGCCGCACCGCAGCCCCCGGCCCGTAAAAAGGCGCCCTCCCCCAAGCGCCCCCCAGCCCCTGCCGTCCCAGACCGTCCCGAGCCTCTACTGGCGGCCGCCCCTGTCACAGAAGCCGGCGCGCCTGCGGACCCTGGTGCCACAACCCCCGTGGCCAGCGCAACCTCTGAGACGCCTGCCAACGACGCCGCCCCGGCGCCCGCGCCTGCGGCATCGGCACCGGCCGCCCCCCCAGAGCCCACGGCTGAAGACGCCCAGCCCGGCACGGGCGTGGACATCCGCTCGCCCGGAGGCACCGGCCGCAGTGCCAGCACCCCACCGCCGCCCGTGCGCATGCCTGCCCCCACGCGCCTCGCGTTTGATGTGAGCGGCCAGGCCAAAAAGTTCGCCTACAGCGCCCGGGCCGAACTGCTGTGGCAGCACGACGGCAATCGCTACGAGGCGCGCCAGGAGATCAGCGCCTTCCTGGTGGGTACCCGCACGCAGCGCAGCGTGGGCACGGTCACAGCGCAGGGGCTGCTGCCCGAAAAGTTCTCTGACAAATCCCGCAGCGAGCAGGCCGCCCATTTCGACTACGCCAAGGGCCGTGTCACCTTCAGCGCCAACACGCCCGACGCGGCGGCAGGGCCGGGCGTGCAGGACCGCCTGAGCCTGTTCATCCAGCTGGGCGCTATGCTGGCCGCAGACCCGGGCCGCTTTGCGCCCGGCACCCAGATCACGCTGACCACGGTGAGCGCCCGCAGCGCCGACCGCTGGACCTTCACCGTGGAAGGCCCCGAAACCCTGGACCTGCCCGCCGGGCCCACGCCTGCCCTCAAGCTGCTGCGCCTGCCCCGCAAGGACTACGACCAGAAGGCCGAACTCTGGGTGGCGCCGGGGCTGGGTTATCTGCCCGTTCGCATCAAGCTCACCCAGGCCAACGGCGATTTCGCCGACCTGCTGCTGCGCGCCAGCAGCCCACCCTGAGAACCTGTTCAAAGCACTGCCTCCGATGGCTCGCGCCGCACGGAGTGTTGCGCCCATACGCCATCCGGGCAAAAAAGCCCCGCGAACCCGGCGTGCTCCGTTTTTCATGAAATACTGCAACGCAGCAGGGGACAAAAGCCGTGGTTTACCTAAGAACCTGTTCAAAGTCTTTTTGGAGTTGCACAAGTACCTTACCGGGATGGGATGCAAGGCGCGGTGCGCAGTTGATAGCTCGGCTATCAACAAGCGCCGCAACGCCGCAGACCGCCCGGCAAGGCACTTGCCCACAGGGTTGGAGTGAAATCGGGCGATTGAACGCCCCGGCTGCTTGTATGGGCACGAGCCCATGCGGCGCATCCGAAGCTTCCACTCATCCCGATTGCACTCCAATGCAATCTCCAAAAAGACTTTGAACAGGTTCTAAGGCCCTTGAACTCTGCGCACCCGCTGTCATCTGACATCTATATCGACAAGGGGAACACGATGCACATGCTCTACGACTCAGAATCCTTCGTGGTGGTCCATATGCTGCCCGATGCCGTGGAGAAAAAGAGCGCCCAGGTGCTCAACGACACCGCCCCCGCCGTTCCCCAGCTTGCGCGCCATGGTTTTGAAATCGTGGACAAGCGCTCCGGCAAAGAGGTCTACCTGGACGGTTCCTGGGCCGAGATGTTCCAGGAGCAGATCCTGGCCTGGCAGCGCGACACGCCCACCCAGGAGGAAGTGGAAGACGCATTGGACCGCTACGCGGGCCTGGCGCAGAACCCGGTGGTGGTGCACTGACACCACGACAAAGGCCGGTGCGTTAGCTCAGCCCACCGAGCCTTCGTGTGCGGTGGGCGGATAAATCCGCCGGTACAGCGGGTCCACCAGCATCAGCACCGCAATCAGCCGGCACACCTGGAACGCCGTCACCACGGGCACCCCCAGCTGCAGCACCTTGGCCGTGATGGCCATCTCGGTGATGCCGCCGGGCGAAGTGCCCAGCAGCAAGGTGACCCAGGGCAGCCCCGTCGCCCAGGCCAGGGCACCGGCAAACAGTGCGCACAAGCCCATCAGCGCCACCGTGCCCAGCGCCACCGACGCCAGCCAACGCGGCGCAGTGTGCAAGAACTCCGCGCGAAACCGCACGCCCAGGCTCACCCCGATCACGAGCTGCGCTGCATTGACCATGCCCTGGGGCACTGCCGACAGGCTCTGGCCCGCCATGGTCAGGCCCATGGACACCAGCATCGCCCCCATGAACCAGGGGTTGGCGCGGCCCAGCCGGTCCATCAGCAACGCCCCTGCACCGGTCAGCAGCGCCATCAGCGCCAGCCCCGGCCAGTTCACCACCCGCAGCGTGGGCGGCAGGATATCGAGGCCGTGCAGGCCGCTGAACTGCAGTGCGAACGGAATGGTCACCGTAACGATCAGCAGCCGCAGGCTGTGGCTGGCAGCCACCAGGTCGGTGCGCGCGTTTTCGCGCTCGGACAACAAGGTCATCTCGGACGCCGCTCCAATCGCGCCGGCAAAGTAGCTGGTGGCGCGCAGCATCGGTGCAGGAACACCGTGCATGCGGGGCGCATGCACGCGGTAAAGCCACGCACCAAACAGCCAGCCCAGGAACAGCGCCCACGCAATGCCCAGCACGATGGCCCACCACAGGCCGCCGATCAGCGCGACCACCTGGGGCGTGAAATACAGGCCCAGCGCGGCGCCAATGGTCCATTGCCCGGCGTTGCGCAGCGGGCCCCAGCTTTCGGTGGGGCCGCCGGCCATCGACACGACAGAAGTGGCCAGCAGTGGGCCGATCATCCAGGGCAGCGGGGTCTGCAGGGCCACACAGGCGGCGGCAGCGGCCCACGCCAAGGCCAGGGTGGCCAGGGTGCGAACAATAAAGAGGGGGCGCATACGGGAAACGGCAGGCAGGCAAGCAAACAGGCGCGGCGGGTCGCGCGCGCAACCCCTCAGTATCGCGCGAGCCGCTGGCCCTGCAGCCGCCAAGGCGCTGCCCAGACGGAACGGCTGGCATCGCCACCGGGCAACGGCCGCGTGGCACCGTGCGCCAAGCAGTCCCTGGGGGCAGCTGGCGCCAAATTTCAGCCCTAGCGGCCTCTTGCGCCAGTCGAATATGTGCTTATAGCTATATTTTTAATAGCAATCAGATCGCACCCCGCCGCGCAGCCATCTCCTGCCCCATCGCCGCAAGGGACGCGGGCGGCAGCAAAGTGGCAGCAGCAGGGTAGGCCACGCCTTCTTCGGCGGCGATGTGGGCGTCATACCGCATGGCAAAACGGTCCAGCGCGGCCTCGTCCTGGGGCGTGAAGCCGGTGGCGCTTCCATCCAGCAACGCTTGCAGCCCGGGCCGGGCCGCTGCCCAGTCGGTGGTCATGGCCACGTGGTCGTGCTGCAGGCGCGTGACCAGCGCCCGGACCTCGGGCGTGGCCTGGGCGAGCAGCAGGGGGAACACATGCAGTTCTTCGTCCTGGTGGTGCAGCGGTGCGGCGATTTCGAAATAACGCAGCACATCCCGCGCGGCCTGGCGGGCATCGTTGTCAACGCCCTGCTTTCGCACATGCTCACGCAAGCGGCCCAGCAAACCCAGCGTGCGTTGCACGCGCTCGTGGCAGGCCTCCAGCATGGCAAAAGGCTGCTCAAAGCCCACGGCCGGTGCGCTGAAGCCGGGCAGATGCTTTGGCGCAGCAACAGATGTGGATGCGGACGCAGGTACGGACGCCTGTGCCATGGCAGGCCTCAGCCAAACCGCACAGGGTGGCCCTGGCGGTCAAACGGAATGAACGCCCCATGCGCCCCACCCTTGATCGCATCCACCATGCGCTGCAAGGGCGCCTCGGCATCGGCGCTGCTGGGCGCCTGGTTCAGCGTGCCGGACATCGCCGCCGCAAACACGATGGCCCAGTCGTGGCCGGGGGCGGTGAACTGGCGGGCCTCGGTCACCAGTGCGTCGAACGATGCCAGTTCCTGCGGCGTCTTGTCCACACACATCAGCGGCACCAGGGCACCGCCCTGCCCGGCCTCGAAGCGCTCGCGCTGCGCCGGGGTGGCGTCGTCGGGCAGCTCCACCGCCGCGAAGACGAACAGCAGGCGCTGCGGCTCGGGTTGCATGCGCGCAGCCTGCAGCAGGTCGTCAAAACTGGAAATATCCATGAAAAGGTCTCGCAATCAATGAAAGGTGGGGGCCACCGGCGCGCTTCAAAATCCAGGCACCACGCCCCGCTTGGCATCCAGTGTGCTCACATAGGCGCCTGCCGCAGGGCGTGCGCGCACCGCCTTGCGCGACAACACGGTGCCGATGCTGATGAAACACAGGGCCTGCTCGGAGGCCGCCAGTTGAAACAAGGCCCGCAGGCTCGGCGCCTTCAGCGCCTTGCCGCTGGTCAGTGCCGAACCGTAGCCTTGCGCGGTGGCCATCAGCAGCATGTTCTGCACGGCACAGCCGGCAGAGACGGTGCGCTCGGCCAGATCAATCTCGGCGTCGCCCCGCTCGGCATCTACCACCGCCAAAAGCAACACCGGGGAGCGGTACGCCTTCTCGCGTGCCTGCTCGGCCTGCTCGGGGGTGGCGGCAGAGTCGCGCTCCAGCAGGGCCTGCGCAAACACATCGGCCAGCGGCGGACGCGCGGCCTGCGGCACCAGGATGAAGCGCCAGGGCAGCAGCTGGCCATGGTCTGGCGCGTGGGCTGCGGCCTGGAGGATCTGCGCCAGCTCGGCAGCATTGGGGCCTGGCCCGCCCAGGCGCTTGGGCAGAATGGTCTGGCGTGACTGGATCAACGCCGCCGCCAGCCCGGCCACATCGTCAGGCGCACTGGCCCGCGCTGCAGCAGGCTGCGCGCGAGACGAAGGGTTCAACGGCCAGGGAATGACAGACATGGGGAATCCTTCCAATGCTTACCGTGTGTGCCGGGAAGGCCGATGCGGGACCCGACCGTTCATCCACAGCTCCCCAGGTGCCCACACTGCGTGCAGTAGTCGCAGCCGTCCTTGCGGATGACCGCATGGGCGCCACATTCGCTGCACTTCTTGCCCGCCATGGCCTGGGGCACGGCCACGGGCAGCGGGGCGGGCTCGTCCAGCGGCAGTTGCTGCTGCACCGGGTCGGCCACGCGGCGCGCCAGGATGTTCTGGATGGCATAGGCCATGGCCGCCACCTCGGAGTCGTGCCACATGGGCACCAGCGTGCCGTCGTCCTTGCGGTGGGTGCCCAGGCGCACCGGGCCGCGGTCCCAGGCGACTTTGCGCATGTCCGACAGCGCCCGCTCCAGAAAACCGCCGCGCGCTGCGAGCGACAGCATGCGCATGCTGGACGTGATCCACTGCTGCGACTCGCCGCTCTGGCCCACCGGCATGAAGAACTCGATGGCGCGGTCCACCGTACCGTTGCCCACGCCCGTGGGCACGGGCAGGAAGGACACGATGAGGTACAGGGTCTTGTGGCCTTCCTGCGTCCAGTATTCAAGCTTCTCAGCCACCGCCGAAAGGCCCCCTTGCGGACGGCTTTCGATCACGGTGCGCATGGGGTCCACCGGGGGTGCGGGTGGCGCCACAGGCGCCGCAGCGGGCGCGGACGCAGGTTCCGCATGGGTTTCGAGCACCGAACCCAGAATGCTGTTGGGCCGGTAGGTGGCCAGGCCCTTGAGCTTGGCGCGCCAGGCCTGCAGGTACAGGTCCTTGAACCCTTCGTAGGGGTAGTCCGCGGGAATGTTGACGGTCTTGGAGATGGCCGTGTCCACAAAAGGCTGCACAGCTTCCATCATGGCGATGTGGCCTTCGGCCGGCATGGCCAGGGCCGAGACGAAGTAGTCCGGCAACGCCTCCACATCCCCACCCAGCTCGCGGTACAGGCGCCAGGCATGGTCTTCCACAGCGTATTCGGTGGTGCTGCCGTCGGACTCGCGCTTCTTGCGCTTGTACATCCACGAGAACGGCGGCTCGATGCCATTGGAGGCATTGTCGGCAAAGGCCAGGCTCACGGTGCCCGTGGGCGCGATGGACAACAGGTGGCTGTTGCGGATGCCGTGCTGGTGGATCGCGGCCTTGAGCGATTCGGGCAGCCGGCTCGCAAACGTGCCTTCCGCCAGGTAGCCCCGCGCATCGAACTTTGGAAACGCACCTTTCTCGCGCGCCAGATCCACCGACGAGGCGTACGCGGCGTCGCGCATGCACTCGGCAATGCGCGCGGCCATGGTGCGGCCCTCAGGCAGGTCGTAGCGCAGGCACAGCATGGCCAGCGTGTTGCCCATGCCGGTAAAGCCCACGCCAATACGGCGCTTGGCCATGGCCTCATCGCGCTGCTGCGGCAGCGGCCAGTAGGTCACATCGAGCACGTTGTCGAGTGCACGCACCTGCAGCGCCACGGCTTGGGTGAATGCGTCAAAGTCAAACGCGGCCACGCCCCCAAAGCCAAAGGGGTGCCGCACAAAGCGGGTGAGGATGATGGGGCCCAGGTCACAGCAGCCATAGGACGGCAGCGGCTGCTCTCCGCAGGGGTTGGTCGCCGCAATGTCTTCGCAGTAATGCAGGTTGTTGTCTTCGTTGATGCGCCCCAGGAACAGAATGCCAGGCTCGGCAAAGTCGTAGGCCGACTTCATGATCGTGTCCCACAGCTCGCGCGCGGCCACGGTAGCGTAGACCCACAGGCCATCGGCGCGCTGGCGAGCGCCCTGGGCCAGCAGTGCGGTGCCGGGGCGGGCCTTGTGCACCAGCTCCCACGGTGCGTTGTTCTGCACGGCCTGGATGAACTCGTCCGACACCCCCACCGACACATTGAAATTGTTCCAGCGGCCTGGCGTGCGCTTGGCGGTGATGAACTCGTGCACATCCGGGTGGTCGATGCGCAGTACACCCATCTGCGCACCCCGGCGTGCGCCAGCGCTCTCCACGGTGGAGCAGGACTGGTCGAACACGTTCATGTAGCTGCACGGCCCCGATGCCATGGAGGCGGTGGCCTTCACCTGCGCGCCCTTGGGACGGATGCGGGAGAAATCGTAGCCCACACCCCCGCCACGGCGCATGGTCTCGGCCGCCTCGCGCAGCGCTTCGTAGATGCCCGGAAAGCCTTCGTCATCCACGCCCTGGATGCAGTCACCCACGGGCTGCACAAAGCAGTTGATGAGGGTGGCCTGGATGTCGGTGCCTGCTGCGCTCATGATGCGGCCTGCGCCGATGGCGCCCGCCTTCAGGTTGGCGAGGAACAGGGCCTCGTACTTTTCGCGCAGCTCGGGTTTTTCGACCGAGGCCAGGGCCCGTGCCACGCGCTGGTACAGCTCGTCGGCCGTGGTTTCGCCGGGTTTGAGGTATTTCTCCCGCAGCACATCCAGGCTGATGGGCTGCAGGGACGAGGTGGGGTTGAGTGGGGGCTGGGGTTCGCGTTTCATGGGGGCCGATGATTTGGGTTTCAGGCTGAAACGGGGTTGCGTTCCGTCAAGGAGCGCTCATTCCACTCCGAATGCAGCGCCATGGCAAGTCGGTGGCCGCTCACTCGTCCACCAGCACCTGCCCATCATGCTCCACGTAGGGCTGGTAGGGGCCGGTGCCGCTGTGGTCCGACTGCGAAGCGGGCACAAATCCACCGGTCTGGACATCGAACACATGCACTTCGCCGTCCTCGATCACATAGTGCCAACCGTGCAGGCTGATCTGGCCCGACTGCACCCGGCTGCGCACCATGGGGTACTCCATGAGGCGCTCCAGCTGCAGCACCACTGCGCGCTGTTCGGTGCGGCGCAATACCTCGGGACCCGGCTGCATGGGCAACAGGGCCTCGCGCCCCAGGTCCAGCCAGCGGTTGAGGTTGGGGGCCTCGGGCGACACCTCACCATACATCGCCTTGATGGCCCCACAGTGACTGTGGCCGCACACCACGATGCGGCGCACCTGCAGATTGAGCACTGCGAACTCGATGGCCGCCGTGGTGCCATGGTGGCCATGCGACCCGTCGTACGGCGGGATGAACGCCCCCACATTGCGCACCAGAAACAGCTCGCCCGGCCCCGCACCAGTCAGCAGATAGGGCACCAGGCGGGAGTCGGAACACCCGATGAACAAGGTGGTGGGATGCTGCCCTTCGTCCACCAGCGCCTGGAACTGCTGGCGATACTGGGGGAAAGCGTCGTCATGGAAGCGGCGCAAGCGGTCCAGCAACTCGTCGGGCATGGGCAGGCAATCAGATAACGGTGGTGTGTGGAGCAATTACTGTACGAGCGGTGTGTCGGCCGCGTCCAGCGCCACCCCTTCGACCACGGCGGCGCCCGCCAGCAGCTGCAAATATTGGCGCAACGCATTCACCCAGGCCTGTTGGCGCAGGGTGAGCGCGATGGCCTGGCGCACTTCCTCAAACGAGGGCTGCTGCCCGGGGTCACGGGCCACCACCTCCACCACATGCAGGCCAAAGCGGCTGTGCACCAGGCGCGCCAGCACGCCGATCTCGGCGCCGCCAAACACCTCGCGGGCGAACTCGGGGGCGCAATCGGCGCGGGTGAGCCAGCCCAGGTCGCCGCCCTGCTGGCCACTGGGGCAGTTGGACCACTGGGCTGCTGCCTTGGCAAATTGGGCACCGCCATCGTCCGCGCAGCGCAGCTCAATCAGCAAGGCCTCGGCCCGCAGGCGCAACTGCTTCACATCTATCCCCGGCGTCACGGCAAAGAGCACATGGCGCAGCTGGGCACGCTCTCCCTGGGCGTGTGCCGCAGGGTGGGCGTCGTGGTAACGGCGGCAGGCTTCTTCTGAAGGGTCAGGGAGGTCCAGCTCACGCTCCAGCAACTGCTCAATGGCATTGGAGGCCTGGACGCTGATAGCCCCCTCAACACCCGGCACATCGCTCGCGGGCAGAAGGCCCGCCTGTTGCGCCGCCTGGCGCAGCAGCTCGGTACACGCACGCTGGCGCAGGGCCTCTTCGTCCAGCGACTCGTGCGGGGCATTGAGGGCCACGCCATTGACGCGTGCCACCTCGGCTGCCACCAAGCCCCTGCCCCCCATGGCGCCGGCTTGTGGTGCCAGGGTGGCTTGCAGAGGCACATCGTCCATCGTTGCCACCAGGGCCTCGTAGGCCGCAGCCTGCGTCGGGGTCAGCGTGCTGGCAGGTGCTGCCGCCACGCCGCTGTCAGTGGAGCCGCATCCGCAGCTCCCGGTTCCACATCCGCTCATGGTGTGCTCCTTGATAGTCGGTGGATTTCAGGCGCGGCGGTCTTGCGACTGCATGTGACCTGGGGGCAGGTTCAAGCGGCGCGCACGCACCACCTGGTAGGGGCGCAGCACATAGGCCAGCGTGCCAAAGCCACTCCACACATGCACCAGACGGGTGAAGGGGAAGATCAGGAAGATGCTCATGCCCAGGAACATGTGGGCCTTGAAAATCCAGCCCGCCTCGGCCAGCAGCTCCACCCCGCCACTGCGGAAGGTCACCACCCGTTGCCCCCACTCGGCCAGCTTCATCATCATGGAGCCATCCAGATGCTGCGCCGACAGCGGAATGGTGGCCAGGCCCAGTGCCAGTTGCAGCCACAGCAGCACCAGAATCAGGATGTCGCTGGTCTTGGACGTGGCGCGGATGCGAGGGTCCGACAGGCGGCGGTGCAGCAGGATGGACAGGCCGATGAAGCCCAGCGTGCCCGCGATCCCGCCGGAGACCATGGCCATGAGCTGCTTGGCGCCCGCACTCATGAAATGCTCGTACACAAAGTGCGGCGTGAGCATGCCCACCGTGTGGCCGAAGAACAGGAACAGCACGCCGATGTGGAACAGGTTGCTGCCCCAGCGCAGGCTGCCGGTGCGCAGCAGCTGCGACGAATCACTCTTCCAGGTGTACTGGTCACGGTCAAACCGCGCCCAGCTGCCGATGAAGAACACGGCCAGGCAAATGTAGGGATAGATGCCAAACAGCAGGGTGTCAAGCCAGGTGGTCATGCTGAGACTCCTTCGGGTGCCCGCTCGGCGCGGGGGGTACGAACAAAATGCAGGGGCTGCGGCTGGTCGGGCTTGGACTGGCCCTGGGTGCTGCAACCGCCAAACGCTTCGGGCTCGGCCCAGACCTCGTCCATGGGCGGCTCGGGCGTGAGCGCCACCGACTGCACACGCTGGCCCGAGACTTCGAGCACGGCGGCGATCACGCTGGCGTAGGGGCTGTTGCGCGCCACGAGGGCGCTGAACAGCGCATTGAGGATGTGGGCCATTTCGCCCAGAAAATCCCTGGCCACTTCGGGCGGCTGGGTAGAGGCGAACTCCAGCACCACCGGAAGGTGGTCGGGCAGCTCCTCGGCCTGGAACTGCAGGCCTGCCTTCTCGTAGGTCTGCAACAGGTCGACGAGCGCCGGGCCCCGGTCACGCGAGTCGCCGTGCACATGCTCGAACAGGTGCAGCGAGGTCTGGCGGCCGCGATCAAAGTTGTCCACGTAGCGGGCTTCGGCTTCCAGCGGGTCGAGTGCAGCCAGGTGCTCGCACACCGCCTTCAACTCCTCCATGCGCTCGGCCGTCAGGGCTTGCTCGGCCTGCAGGGCGTCGATGAGCTGTGGCATCACGCTGCGCAGCTGCGCATCGGGGTAGCTCAGCAGGGAGCCCAGGGCGCGCAGGGTCAGGCGCACGGAGGTCGGGTTCTTCTTGAACATGGTGATTCCTTCCGTGTCGCTCAAACAGTCGCTTTGATGGGAATGGTCCGCGGCTTCTTGCCACCGAACATACTGGTCTCGGTGGCGCCGTCGGAGCAACCGTTGCCAAACGAGAAGCCGCAACCGCCGCGGATGTCGAACGCGTTTTCTGCGTATTCGCGGTGGGCCGATGGGATGACGAAGCGGTCCTCGTAATTGGCAATCGCCATCACGTGGTACATCTCCTCCACCTCCGCCATCGACAGGCCCGCCTGCTTGAGCACCGACAGGTTCTGGCGCTGTTCCACATGCTTGTCGCGCTGGTAGGTGCGCATGGCCAGCATGCGCTCCAGCGCCCGCACCACGGGCCCGGTGTCACCGGCGGTGAGCAAGTTGGCCAGGTACTGTACGGGGATGCGCAGCTGCGACACGTCGGGGATCTCGCCATTCACGCCCACATGGCCGGCATTCGCAGCGGCCGTGATGGGCGACAGGGGCGGTACATACCAGACCATGGGCAGCGTGCGGTACTCGGGGTGCAGCGGCAGGGCCACCTTCCAGTCCACCGCCATCTTGTAGACGGGGCTGTTGCGGGCGGCGTCCATCCAGCTGTCCGGGATGCCGTCGATGCGCGCCTGCTTGATGACATCGGGGTCGTTCGGGTTCAGGAAGATGTCGAGCTGGGCCTGGTACAGGTCCCGGTCGCGCTCCACACTGGCGGCTTCCTGGATGCGGTCTGCGTCGTACAGCAGCACGCCGAGATACCGGATACGGCCCACGCAGGTTTCCGAGCACACCGTGGGCTGGCCCGCCTCGATGCGGGGATAGCAGAAGATGCACTTCTCGGCCTTGCCCGATTGCCAGTTGTAGTAAATCTTCTTGTAGGGGCAGCCTGAGACGCACATGCGCCAGCCACGGCACTTGTCCTGGTCGATCAGCACGATGCCGTCTTCCTCGCGCTTGTAGATCGAGCCGCTGGGGCACGATGCCACACACGCCGGATTCAGGCAGTGCTCGCACAGGCGCGGCAGGTACATCATGAAGGTGTTTTCGAACTGGCCGTAGATGTCCTTTTGCACATCGTCGAAGTTCTTGTCCTTGCTGCGCTTGCTGAACTCACCGCCCAGGATTTCTTCCCAGTTCGGGCCCCACTCGATCTTCTCCATGCGCTTGCCGGTGATCAGGCTGCGCGGGCGGGCCGTGGGTGCGGCCTTGGTTTCAGGCGCGGACTGCAGGTGGTCGTAGTCGAACGTGAAGGGCTCGTAGTAGTCGTCGATCTGCGGCAGGTTGGGGTTGGCGAAGATGCGCATGAGCAGCTTCCACTTGCCGCCCTGGCGGGGCGCGATGGAGCCGTCGGGGCTGCGCACCCAGCCGCCATTCCACTTGTCCTGGTTTTCCCATTCCTTGGGGTAGCCGATGCCGGGCTTGGTTTCGACGTTGTTGAACCAGGCGTATTCCACCCCGGGGCGGCTGGTCCAGACGTTCTTGCAGGTGACGGAACAGGTGTGGCAACCAATGCACTTGTCCAGGTTCAGCACCATGCCGATTTGTGCGCGAATTTTCATCGTGTTTCTCCTTGGCTTCAGGCGTGGGCTGCGGTGCTGGACACAGGCTCATCGTCGAGCCAGTCCACGCGGTCCATCTTGCGCACCAGCACGAACTCGTCGCGGTTGGTGCCGATGGTTCCGTAGTAGTTGAAGCCGTAGCTGTACTGTGCGTAGCCGCCAATCATGTGGGTGGGCTTGAGCACGATGCGCGTGACCGAGTTGTGGATACCGCCACGGGTGCCGGTGATCTCGGAGCCGGGGGTGTTGATGATCTTCTCTTGCGAGTGGTACATCATCACCATGCCGGGGTTTACGCGCTGGCTCACCACCGCGCGGGCCGCAATGGCGCCGTTGGCGTTGAAAAGTTCGACCCAGTCGTTGTCCACGATGCCCGCAACCTTGGCGTCGTCTTCGCTCAGCCACACCACGGAGCCACCCCGGTTGAGCGTGAGCATCATCAGGTTGTCGCTGTACGTGCTGTGGATGCCCCACTTCTGGTGCGGCGTGATGAAGTTCAGCGCGATCTCGCGGTTGCCGTTGGGCTTCTTGCCCTCGACTTCTTCCAGCGTCTTGAGGTGCACAGGTGGGCGGTAGCTCACAAAGCCTTCGCCGAAGTCACGCATCCACGGGTGGTCCTGGTAGAACTGCTGGCGGCCCGTGAGCGTGCGCCATGGGATGTACTCGTGCACGTTGGTGTAGCCCGCGTTGTAGCTGACCTTCTCGCTTTCCAGGCCCGACCAGGTGGGCGAGCTGATGATCTTGCGCGGCTGCGCCTGGATGTCGCGGAAGCGGATCTTCTCGTCCTCGCGGTGCAGCGCCAGGTGCACGTGGTCGCGCCCGGTCTGCTTGCCCAGGGCCTCCCAGGCCTTGCAGGCCACGTGGCCGTTGGTTTCGGGGGCCAGCATCATCACCACTTCGGTGGCGTCGATGTCGGTCACGATGCGGGGCATGCCCTGTGTCACGCCCTCTTCCTTCACGCGGCCGTTCAGGTCACCCAGCTGGCCCACCTCGGTCTGCGTGTTCCAGCCAATGCCCTTGCCGCCGTTGCCCACCTTCTCCATCAGCGGGCCCAGCGCGGTAAAGCGTTTGTAGAGGTTGGGGTAGTCGCGCTCAACCACCGTGACCTGCGGCGCCGTCTTGCCGGGGATCAGTTCGCACTCGCCCCGCTTCCAGTCGCGCACACCATAGGGCTGGGCCATTTCGCCGGCCGTGTCGTGCATGATGGGTGTGAGCACCACGTCCTTTTCGACGCCCAGATGGCCCACGCTGACCTCGCTCACGGCCTTGGCAAAACCCTTGTAGATCTCCCAGTCGCTCTTGGCCTGCCAGGCAGGGTCCACCGCTGTCGACAGCGGATGGATGAAGGGGTGCATGTCGCTGGTGTTGAGGTCGTTCTTCTCGTACCAGGTGGCCGTGGGCAGCACGATGTCGGAGTACAGGCAGGTCGTGCTCATGCGGAAGTCGAGCGTGACCAGCAGGTCCAGCTTGCCTTCGGGCGCGTGGGTGTGCCACTGCACTTCCTCGGGCTTGGCTTCGTCCTTGCCCAGATCCTTGCCCTGCACGCCGTGGGTGGTGCCCAGCAGGTGCTTGAGGAAGTATTCATGCCCCTTGCCCGACGAGCCCAAAATGTTGGAGCGCCACACGAACATGTTGCGCGGCCAGTTGGCGGGGTGGTCCGGGTCTTCGCAGCTCATCTGCAGGCTGCCGTCTTTCAGTGACTGGACCACGTAGTCCTTGGCGTCCATGCCCCGGGCTGCGGCGTCCTTGGCCACCTGCAGCGGGCTGGTCTTGAGCTGGGGGGCGGATGGCAGCCAGCCCATGCGCTCGGCGCGCACGTTGTAGTCGATCTGCGCGCCGTGATAGGCCTTCTTGTCGGCCAGCGGCGAGAGGACCTCCTCCATGCCCAGCTTCTCGTAGCGCCACTGGTCGGTGTGGGCGTAGAAGAAGCTGGTGCTGTTCATCTGGCGCGGTGGGCGGATCCAGTCCAGCGCAAAGGCCAGCGCCGTCCAGCCGGTCTGTGGGCGCAGCTTTTCCTGGCCCACGTAGTGCGCCCAGCCGCCACCACTCTGACCGATACAGCCGCAGAGCATCAGCATGTTGATGATGCCGCGGTAGTTCATGTCACTGTGGTACCAGTGGTTCATGGCCGCACCAATGATGACCATGGACTTGCCATGGGTCTTGTGCGCGTTGTCGGCAAACTGGCGGGCGACGGTGATGATCTGATCGCGTGGCACACCGGTGATCTTTTCCTGCCAGGCGGGCGTGTAGGGACGGTCGCTGTCGTAGGTGACGCCCTGCTCTTCGCCGGGCAGACCCCGA
This sequence comes from Acidovorax sp. LjRoot204, assembly GCF_056175785.1. Classification (NCBI taxonomy): domain Bacteria; kingdom Pseudomonadati; phylum Pseudomonadota; class Betaproteobacteria; order Burkholderiales; family Comamonadaceae; genus Acidovorax; species Acidovorax sp. LjRoot204. The sequence goes on along the minus strand of NZ_JBGFFF010000005.1, from coordinate 288 downwards.
TCAATGCCGTAGTTGCCAGCCAGCAGATCGAACACGGTGGCCACCATCACCCGGCCCTGGGCTTCGTGCCCGGCCAGCTCCAGGTGGGACACCGGCACGCGGCGCACCATCACGTCGCCGCCTTGCTCGTTGGCCGTGAAGTTGGGCGTTGCCACGCCGCCAAAGTACGGAAAGGCCACATCAGCCACTTCATGGGCCTGCGCGCCGTCCTCGATCACCGAGAGCTTGAGCTTGACGGTATTGGCGGTGCGTGCGTCCTTGTTCTCCAGGGTCCACAGGCCCTGGTCG
>NZ_JBGFFF010000004.1:0-92400 GCF_056175785.1 Acidovorax sp. LjRoot204 | reverse complement strand
TTTGCAGGCTGCGCTGCATGGCCTGCATCTGGGCGATGCGTTCGCTCAGGTCGTCGATGTGTTGTTGGGCGATGCGCTTTACCTGGCTGCTGGCGCGGCTGCGGTCGTGCCACAGGCCCAGCAGTTCGGCGATTTCTTCCATCGAAAAGCCCAGGTCGCGGCTGCGGCGGATGAAGTGCAGGGCGTGCACGTCGGCCTCGGTGTACTGGCGGTAGCCGCTGTCGGTGCGCGCCACGCCGTTGATGAGGCCCAGCGATTCGTAGTGCCGCACCATGCGCGCCGAGATGCCTGCGCGCTTGGCAGCGACGCCGATGGGCACGGGCCAGGCGATGGGGCGGGGCGCTGTGGCCTTGGCGCGCGTGGTCGGCGCGGCATCGGGGGAATGGGGCATGGTCATGGTGTGGCCCTCTCTGGGTGCGTGGTGGCGCGGCGCTCAGGCCGCGACGGTGTAGCCTTCTTCGGCAATCGCGGCGGCCAGGGCCTCGCGGGGGGCGGTGCTGTCCACGTCCACCTTGCCGCTGGCGCGGTCGATGCGCACCTGGGCGTTGGGATCTACCTGCTGCACGGCCTGGGTGACGGCGCGTTCGCAGTGGCCGCAGGTCATGCCCTGCACTTGGAAAGTCGTGGTGGTGGTTGCCATGGGGTGTCCTTGTTGGGTTTGGAAATGTGGCCGTGGATGCGACCGAAGCGAATGTTGAAGCTTGACATCGTGGCAGAGTCAAACACCGCTCAAGACACTCATGATGTGAGGGTTGATCAATATCAATGCTTGACCTTGCCATCACGTCAAGGATCAGCATCCCGGCCATGAACACCATCACCACCCCCCTCAACACCGCGCCCGGGTCTGTGCACTCGCTGGACCTGGGCATTTCTGGCATGACCTGCGCAAGCTGCGTGGGCCGTGTGGAGCGCGCGCTGCGCAAGGTGCCGGGCGTGCAGGAGGCCTCGGTCAATCTGGCGACCGAGTCTGCGCGCATTGCCTTTGTCACGCAGGTAGGCGCTGACGCCGCGGCCATGGAGGCGGTCCTGCGCCGCGCGGTGCGCAATGCGGGCTACGAGCCGCGTGCGGCGGGGCAGGAGGATGCTCCGGAGGACTTGTCGCCCTGGGCCGGCTTTTTACCCGTGGGTATTGGCCTGCTGCTGTCGGCGCCGCTGGTGCTGCCCATGATCGGTGACCTGTTCGGCCAGCACTGGATGCTGCCCGCCTGGGTGCAGTTTGTGCTGGCCACGCCGGTGCAGTTCATCCTGGGGGCACGGTTTTACAAGGCGGGCTGGCATGCGGCCAAGGTGCTCAGCGGCAACATGGATTTGCTGGTGGCGCTGGGCACCAGTGCGGGCTGGGGCCTGTCGATGTGGCTGTGGCTCACGGCGCCCTCAGACCACCCGGGGCATGTGCCGCATCTGTACTTTGAGGCGTCGGCCGTGGTGGTCACGCTGGTGCTGCTGGGCAAGTGGCTGGAGGCACGCGCCAAGCGCCAGACCACGGCCGCCATCCGTGCGCTGCATGCGCTGCGGCCCGATGTGGTGCATTTGCTCACCAAGCAGGGCGAGGTGGATGTGCCGGTGGCCGAGGTACTGGTGGGCGATCAATTGGTGGTGCGGCCTGGCGAGCGCATCCCCGTCGATGGCACGGTGCACGAGGGCCACACGCAGGTGGACGAATCCATGCTGACCGGTGAGCCCCTGCCGGTGGCGCGCGATGTGGGCGCGGCGCTCACGGGTGGCTCGATCAACGGCGATGGCCGCATCGTGATGGCGGTGACGGCCGTGGGCGCCGAGACGGTGCTGGCCCAGATCATTCGGCTGGTGGAAGACGCGCAGGCCGCCAAGGCGCCCATCCAGCGGCTGGTGGACCAGGTGTCGGCCATTTTTGTGCCGGTGGTGCTGGTGGTGGCGCTGGTGACCCTGGCGGGCTGGCTGGCCATGGGTGCGGGGCTGGAGGCGGCGCTGATCCACGCCGTGGCCGTGATGGTGATTGCCTGCCCCTGTGCGCTGGGGCTGGCCACGCCCGCGGCCATCATGGCGGGCACGGGCGTGGCGGCCAAACACGGCATCCTGATCAAGGACGTGCAGGCGCTGGAGCTGGCGCACAAGGTGGACACGGTGGCCTTTGACAAGACCGGCACGCTGACCGTGGGCCAGCCCCGGCTCACGGCGTTTGAGGTGGTGCCTGGCCTGGATGACAGCGCGGTGATGGCGGCGGTGGCCGCTGTGCAAAGTGGCAGCGAACACCCACTGGCGCGCGCAGTGGTGGCGGCTGCGGGCGAGCGGCAGATCCACGTGGCCACCGCGCAGGACGTGCGCGCCGTGCCCGGGCGTGGCACCGAGGGCGAGGTGGACGGCCAGAGCTACCTGGTGGGCAGCCTGCGCTGGATGCAGGAGCTGGGGGTGGCACTGGGCCCGTTGTCAGACCGCGCGGAGGCGTTGCAGCGCGAAGGCGCCACGGTGTCCGCCGTGGCCCAGCGGGTCACGGAAGGGTTGGCGCTGCGGGCACTGATGGCCTTTGGCGACGAGCCCAAGCCAGGTGCGCGCGAAGCGCTGGCGGCGCTCAAGGCGCGAGGCATTCGCACCGTGATGGTGTCGGGCGACAACCGGGGCGCGGCCGAGGCCATGGCCCGGCGCCTGGGGCTGGACCCGGCCGCAGGCGAGGTGATGGCCGAGGTGCTGCCGGGCGACAAGGCGGCCAAGGTGGCTGCGTTGCAACAGGGCACTGATGGCAAGCACCATCATGTGGCGATGGTGGGCGACGGCGTTAACGATGCCCCCGCGCTGGCGGCGGCCGATGTGGGCATGGCCATGGGCAACGGGACTGATGTGGCCATGCACGCAGCGGGCATCACGCTGATGCGCGGCGACCCGATGCTGGTGGCGGCGGCGCTGGACATTTCGCACCGCACGGTGATGAAGATCCGCCAGAACCTGTTCTGGGCGTTTGCATACAACGTGGCGGGCATTCCGCTGGCGGCGCTGGGTTACCTGAACCCGGTGGTGGCGGGCGCAGCCATGGCGCTGAGTTCGGTCAGCGTGATGGCGAATGCCCTCCTACTCAAGCGGTGGCGCATGTGATAAATACGTACAGCACGGTCATCGATGTCTGGCAAACTGCAACGATTTGTTGCGAATCCGTCGCCTCGGGGGAGGTGCGGCGACCGCATTGGCATAGCTATATCAAGGACGACAGATCATGAATCTCTTCTCGCTCATGCGGCAGTTCACCATACGTTTGCGCATGCTGGGTGCCATTGGCGTGGTGCTGGGCCTGCTGGGGCTGCTGGGGGGCGCGGGCATGCTGGGCATGTTCCGCATCCACAACATGAGCCAGGACTTCATGGACCACTCGTTCGCCGAGGTGGGTTACATGGCCGAGCTGCGGGGCGAAATGGGTGCCATCCGCCAGTTCGAGAAGGACATGATCATTGGCTACGAGAAGCCCGAAGCCGTGAAGGCCGCGCATGCCAAGTGGGTGGAGAGCCAGGACAAGGCCAAGAAGATTGCCAACAAGTTCCTGGAAGGCGAGGAGGACTCTGACAACCCGGTGGTGCGCAACATCGTCAAGCGCCTGGACAGCTACCGCGAGCTGTTTGCGCACGTGGCGCGCCAGCTGGAGGCGGGTGGCTATGACACCGCCACCATTGCCAACCGCATGAGCGGCAAGGCCGTGGCGGAGTTTGCCGAGGCCGACAAGCTGATGGCCGAGCTGGACTCGGTGCTGCGCGCGGAGGTGGCCAAGTCGGTGGCGCAGCAAAGCGAAGTGTCCAACCAGACCAAGTGGCTGTTTGTGCTGGCGGTGCTGATCACCGTGGTGGTGGTGGTGCCCACCACGCTGATGAACATGAACTCCATTTGCAAGCCGCTGGAAGACGCACGCAAGATGGCCCAGGCGATTGCGGGCGGCGACCTGTCGCAGCACATTGCTGCCGAGGGCAAGGACGAAGTGGCCGATTTGCAGCGCGCGCTGCGCGACATGCAGCAGGGCTTGAGTGCGCTGGTGGCGCAGGTGCGCGACGCCAGCGGCAACATCGCCACGGCCAGCCAGGAGATCGCCACGGGCAACCAGGACCTGTCGCAGCGTACCGAGCAGACGGCCAGCAACGCGCAAGAAGCCGTGTCCTCGCTGTCGCAGCTCACGTCCACGGTGCAGCAGACGGCATCGTCGTCGCAGATGGCGAACCAGCTGGCCGCGTCGGCCTCGCAAATGGCCACCCATGGTGGCGGCGTGGTGCAGCAGGCCGTGGCCAGCATGCATGAGATTTCGACATCGAGCCGCAAGATCGGCGACATCATCGGCCTGATCGACTCCATTGCCTTCCAGACCAACATCCTGGCGCTGAACGCTGCGGTGGAAGCCGCCCGTGCAGGCGAGCAGGGCCGGGGCTTTGCCGTGGTGGCCAGCGAGGTGCGCAGCCTGGCGCAGCGCAGCGCAGCGGCGGCCAGCGACATCAAGGGCCTGATCCAGAGCAGCGTGACGGCCGTGGACGGCGGCGTGCGCCATGTGGAAGAAGCCGGCACGGCCATGAAGGACATCGTGAGCAGCGTGCAGCGCGTGGGCGACATCATTGGCGAGATCACAGCGGCTGCGTCCGAGCAGTCGGCTGGCATCGGCCAGGTGAACAGTTCGGTGGGCGAGATCGACCGCATGACGCAGCAGAACGCGGCGCTGGTGGAGGAATCCGCCGCAGCCGCCGAGTCGCTGCGCGAGCAGGCTGCGCGCCTGTCGCACGTGGTGCAGCAGTTCCGCCTGGCCGAATCGGCAGCCGGCTACGGCCACGGCGGTGCGGTGGCCGCACCCTATGCAGGGCAGCAAACCCAGGCGCTGGCAACAGGCGCCGCGCAGGCGCGCCTGACGCACTGACCACACCTGGCCTTTTCTTCCGATGAGCCCCGCAGGCCTGGTCTGCGGGGCTTTTTTGTGGGCAGAGCTGCCCGGCGGTTTATTGACCTGCGTCATGGGCGCACCCGTGCGCGCGTGGCACCCTTGGGGCCTTGTTGAACCTGGGGAGTGCGCCATGCCGTCGATCAGTCTGCGAACCATTCGCGAAGAGCATGCGTCGCTCGCGGCGGTGCTGCACTCGCTGCGCCTGATGCTGGACCAGGGCCCGGGCGACGAGCCCGCCGCGTTCTTTGACGTGATGCGGGCCATGCTGTTCTACATCGACGAGTTTCCCGAGCGCCAGCACCACCCCAAGGAGTCGCAGTGGCTGTTCCCCAGGGTGGCCGAGCGCTCACCCCAGGCGGCCGAGGCCATCGCCCAGCTGGAGCGTGACCATGAGGGCGGCGAGGCCGCCGTGCGCGAACTGCAGCACCTGCTGCTGGGCTGGGAGCTGATGGGCGACGCGCGCCGCGAGGCGTTTGCGCTGGCGCTGGAGCGCTACATCCGCTTTTACCTGGAGCACATGCGCCTGGAAGAAACCGTGGTGCTGCCCGCCGCCCAGGAGACCCTGCAGCCGGGCGACTGGACCGCCATCGACGCGGCCTTTGCCAGTAACACCAACCCGCTGGCCCCGGGCAAGCCGCACGACGCGGCCTATGACCGGCTCTTCACCCGCATCGTCATGCGGGCGCCCAGTCCGATCGGGCTCGGCTCACCCTCCTGAGCGACTGCGCCGCTTGGTGCTGACTGCGGCAGGCGACCGCTGGCTCGTGCAGCGCCAGCTGCAACCGGTGCGGCCCCATGGGGCCGTTCCGGCGCGGTGCAGACTCAGGCGCTGAGCGCCGGGTAGTCCGTGTACCCCTCGGCCCCGCCGCCGTACAGCGTGGCGCGGTTCACCTCGTTGAGCGGTGCGTTGGTTTTCAGGCGCGCCACCAGGTCGGGGTTGGCGATGAAGGGGCGGCCAAAGGCCACGATGTCGGCGCCCTTGGCCAGGGCGGCATCGGCCAGTTCGCGCGTGTAGGCGTTGTTGACCATCCATGCACCCTTGCCGCCCGCTGCGCGGTAGGCGGCCTTGAGGGCGGCGTAGTCGAAGGGGCGGCCTTCCACCTCGCGCGGGCCGCCGGTGGCGCCTTCGATGACGTGGATGTAGGCCAGGCCCAGCGGGCCCAGGTGGCGCACCACGTGGTCGAACAGCGGCTGCGGGTCGGCGTCCACGATGTCGTTGGCGGGCGTGACAGGCGACAGGCGGATGCCGGTGCGGCCGCCGCCGATTTCCTCGACGATGGCGCGGGTCACTTCGAGCAGCAGACGGGCGCGGTTGGCGATGCTGCCGCCGTAGTCGTCGGTGCGCTGGTTGGCACCGGTCTTGAGGAACTGGTCGATCAGGTAGCCGTTGGCCGCGTGGATTTCCACACCGTCAAAACCCGACGCAATGGCATTGCGCGCGGCGTGGCGGTAGTCCTGCACGATGCCGGGGATCTCTTCGGCGTCGAGTGCGCGGGGCATGGAGGTGGGGGTGAAGGTGGGCACGCCGTCCTTGATGAGCACGGTCTTGGTGTTGGCCTGCACGGCCGAGGGTGCGACGGGTGCGGCGTTGCCGGGTTGCAGGTCGGTGTGCGAGACACGGCCCACATGCCACAGCTGCACCACGATCTTGCCGCCGGCATCGTGCACGGCGCGGGTCACCTTCTTCCAGCCGTCCAGCTGCTCGGTGCCGTACAGGCCGGGCACATCGGCATAGCCCTGGGCTTGCGGGCTGATGGCTGTGGCCTCGGAAATGATGAGGCCGGCACTGGCGCGCTGCGCGTAGTAGGTGGCGACCAGGTCGGTGGGGATGGCCTCGGGCGAGCGGTTGCGCGTGAGCGGCGCCATGGCAATGCGGTTGGCCAGCTGAAGGTCGCCTGCGCGGGTGGGTTCAAACAATGAGGTCATGGTGAGGGTGTCCTGAGGGCTGTGTGCAAGAAAAGCAGCCTTTCAGCTTAATGCTGCAGCGCAAAACGTGCAGCACACTTGCGTCAACAAGGGCACAGGTTTTGTGTTAGCCCGGTCCTCTGGCTGTCGTGCCAGCGGCGCGGGGGCTGTTGCACGAGAATGGACCGCCATGCCCTTGCCACCGCCCCCCGCACCGTTCCCTGTCTCCCCGTTGCGCAGCCTGTGGCTCGCCGTGGCCCTGTCGATGGGCGCCGCCATTTCGCTGGGCATCACGCGGTTTGCCTATGCCCTGTTGCTGCCGCCCATGCGCGAAGACCTGGGCTGGTCGTACACGCTGGCCGGGGGCATGAACACGGCGAACGCGCTGGGCTATCTGCTGGGCGCTCTGGCCACGCCCTGGCTGTTGCGGCGTGCGGCCCCGGGCGCAGTGCTGTTGGTGGGCGCCACGATGGCTACGGTTTTTATGGGCCTGAGCGGATTTTTCACGCAGGCAACGCCCTTGCTGGCGCAGCGCCTGCTGGCCGGTGGGGCCAGTGCGCTGGTGTTCATTGCCGGGGGCCTGCTCGCGGCGCGGCTGGGTGCGCAGGTGCCGGGGCACAACGGATTGCTGCTGGGCCTGTATTACGGTGGCACGGGCTGGGGCATCAGCCTGTCGGCCTTGCTGGTGCCAGCAGTGCTGGGTGTGGCGCCCGCGCCGCATGGCTGGACCTGGGCCTGGTGGGCCTTGGCGCTGGCCTGTGTGGCGGCCACGGTGGCATTGCTGTGGCCGGCGCGGGTGTTGAACGGGCTGGCTGCACCTGTGGCCGCCGCATCGGGGACTCCACCGGAGGCAGCAGTGCCCGACCGCGTGCGCTGGCGGGCCCTGGCCCCGGCGCTGCTGGGTTACGGCCTGTTTGGCGTGGGCTATATCGGCTACATGACCTTTGTGGTGGCGCTGCTGCGCGAGCAGGGCCGGGGTGCGGGCGAGGTGACGCTGTTCTACGCCTTGCTGGGGCTGGCCGTAGTGCTGTCGTCGCGCATCTGGGCCGGGCTGCTGGACCGCAGCCGGGGCGGTGAGGCCCTGGCGCGCCTGAATGCGCTGCTGGGCGTGGGCACCATCCTGCCCGCCATTACGAGCGCGTGGCCGGTGGTGCTGGCCTCGGGGCTGCTGTTTGGCGGGGTGTTTTTGTCCGTGGTGGCATCGACCACGGCGCTGGTGCGGCACAACCTGCCGCAGGCGCTGTGGGCCAGCGGCATCAGCGCGTTCACCATCGTGTTTGCGGCCGGGCAGATCGTGGGGCCCACGGTGGTGGGCTGGATCGCCGATGGGCCTGGAGGCCTGGCGCGCGGGCTGGTGTTCTCGGCCTGCGCGTTGTGGGTGGGGGCGCTGGTGGCGTGGCGGCAGAAGCCGCTGTAGCACACAGGGATTTTGGCCGCGCGTCGAGCTACGTGCTCCCAATCGATACTGGCGGGGCCTAGGCCAGGAACGCCGAGCAAGGGCCGTCCCGCAGCGCCTCAGGGGAGTGTCCCTATTTCAGCAGGCCTTCGGCCTTCATGGCCGCCTGCACTGCGGGGCGGGCACCCACGCGTTCACGGTAGGCCGCCAGGTTGGCCAGGCCGGAGATATCGAGCTTGGTGGGCTGGGTCCAGTTGGTCACGGTGAACAGGTAGCCGTCGGCCACGGTGAACTGGTCGCCCATCAGGTATTGCTTGCCGGCGAGCTGGCCATCCACCCACTGCAGGCGTTGCAGCAGGCGCTCGCGCACCATGGGCTTGTACTCCTCGGGGGTGGCGGGGTTGAACAGGGGGCTGAAGCCCTTGTGCAGCTCGGTGCCGATGAAGGTCAGCCACTCTTGCAGGCGGTAGCGCGCCAGGGTGCCGTTGGCGGGAGCGAGCTGCTTGTCGGGCACCTGATCGGCAATGTATTGCACGATGGCCGGGCCTTCGCGCAGGCGCTCGCCGCTGTCCAGCTCCAGCACGGGCACGTAGCCCAGCGCATTGATGGTGTAGTAGTCGGTGCCGTCCTGCAGCTTGTGGCTCTTGGTGCTGGCCAGCACGGGGGTGTAGGCCAGGCCGGCCTCTTGCAGGGCGATGTGGGGGGACAGGGAGCAGGCGCCGGGGGAGTAGTAGAGCTTCATGGATCGGTCCTTGAAAACGGTCGGAAACCGCCGATCCTATGCGCTGCGCCGGATTCTTGCAGGCGCCGGGGCGCAACCCCGGCGCCCGCCGCGTGGTGCAGCGGGGATGGGTCGTGTCAGCTGTCGTATCCGGGCAGGTCGCGCTGCACCTTGCGCAGCAGCGCGGGCCAGGCAAAAGCGCCGCCCAGACCGCCGGTCTGCACGCGCATGGCCTGGGCCACGCCGCTCACGATCTGCGGGTTCACCTGCGTCAGTTCGCCGCCGGCCTGCGCGTCGATCTGGATGCGGCAGGTGTTCTCGAAGGTGTACATGGACAGGAAGGCGTCGGCAATCGTCTTGCCCACCGTCAGCAGCCCGTGGTTGCGCAGCATGAGGAAGTTGGCTTCGCCCAGGTCGGCCTGCAGGCGCGGCTTTTCTTCGTCGCGGAAGGCCACGCCTTCGTACTCGTGGTATGCCAGCGAGCCCAGCACAAAGGTGCTTTGCTGGCTGATGGGCAGCACGCCGCCCTTTTGCGCGCTCACGGCCACGCCAGCGCGGGTGTGGGTGTGCAGCACGCAGCCCGCCTCGGGCCGGGCCTCGTGTACGGCGCTGTGGATCACGAAGCCGGCAGGATTCACGGGGAAGGGTGAGTCGTGCAGCTTGTTGCACAGCATGTCCACCTTGATCAGGCTCGACGCCGTGATCTCGTCGAACATGAGGCCATAGGGGTTGATGAGGAAATGGTGCTCGCCCGGGCCTGACACCGACTCGGGCAGCTTGGCGCTGATGTGGGTGAAGACCAGGTCGCTCCAGCCGTACAGCGCGACGAGCCGGTAGCACGCGGCCAGGTCGCAGCGCAGCTGCCATTCTTCAGGGCTGACGCTGCCTTGCAGCGAGGGGATGTTGAGCATGGGTGGGTGTCTCCGGTGTTGTGGGTGGGAAGACACCACTGTAGGGCGGGGCGGTGGCTGGGTCTGTCAGGCAGGCTACACCCGCGGCCATGTGTCGGGTGCCTTGTGCTTCATTATTGATAGCAAAAGAGGCATGACTCACTAGCGCTATCGGCCATTTCAAACCGAATCTTTGGTGCATGGCGCCCGCAGCGGGTCCCACGGGCCGATGTCCCCTTCACCGGCCCGTACCCCTCGTCGGCGAGCGCTCAGCCGGCCTGTGGAATCGGTGCGCGCATGCCCGCGTTCAGCAGGTTCCAGGCGTTGATGATGGCGATGGCAAAGCCCAGGTCGGAAATCTCGGCGTCGGAGAACAGGGCCTTCAGCTTGGCGTATTCGTCATCGCTCGCGTCGCTGTGGGGTGTGGCGGTGATGATCTCTGCCCAGCGGAAGGCGGCGCGTTCGCGTTCGCTGAAGAACGGTGCCTCGCGCCAGCCAGCCACAGCGTTGAGGTGGCGCGGATCGGCGCCGTCCTTGACGAGCGCGCTCCAGTGCATGTCCATGCAGTAGGCGCAGCCGTTGATCTGCGAGATGCGCAGGAACACCAGCTCGGCCAGCCGGGTGCCCAGCGGGCCTTTCTTGATGGTTTCAGAGACGTTGACCAGGCCCATGAAGGCCTTGGACGACAGTTGGTGGTAGGGCAGGCGGGCGCTGTTGTGTTGCGACATGGAAAACTCCTGGTGTGAAAGGGTGTTGATAACGGCGGTGAAAGACGGCGCTCGTGTGTAGCCTTGTGGCCTTGTTACCGTGTGGCCACACTGCCGTCTTCCATACCCTTCAAGACGCTGCACCGTGCCGGGTTGTGACAGGTGGCCTGCGTTTTTTCTGCCCTGGCGCACTCGCCGGAGGTGCCCGCGTGATGGTCTGCGCGGACGGCGCCATGCCCATGTCTTTACAGCGGCAGCATGGCCGGGATGCCGGCCAGCTTGTCCGGGTTGCGCACAGCGTAGATGGCCACGATGCGCTCGCCATCGGTCACAAATGCCTGGGCCGACTCGATGCGCCCGTCCACATAGCGCAGCAGGCCCGGCTCGCCGTTGATGAGCGCCATGCGGTACACCACCTGCGCGCCCAGGCGCCGGAACACCGCCCAGTACAGGTTGGTGATGCGAAACGGCCCCACCAGCGGCTTGGGGAACGAGGGCACCACCCCGCCCCCATCGCCGATGAGCTGGGCGTCCTCGCTCAACAGTGCCTCGATGGCATGGCGGTCGCCACTCTGGGCGGCTTTCATGAAGCGCTGCAGCAACTGGTGGTGCACCGCCTGCGGCACCTCAAAGCGGGTGCGCGCCTGCTGCACGCGCTCGCTGGCGCGGTGCACCATCTGGCGGCAGCTGGCCTCGGTCTTGCCCAGCTGGGCGGCGATCTCGGGGTAGTCGTAGTCGAACACCTGGCGCAGCAAAAAGGCCGCGCGCTCCTCCGGCCCCAGCCGCTCCAGCACATACATGAACGCCACCGACAGCTCGCCCGCCAGTTCCGCCGCCGACTCGGGGGTGTGCGCGTCCAGCTCCACCAGCGGCTCGGGCAGCCACCAGCCCACATAGGCCTCACGCTCGGCCTTGGCCGCCCGCAGCCGGTCGATGGACAGCCGCGTGACGATGGTCACCAGCCAGGCCTCGGCCGACTGCAGGGTGCTGGCGTCGGTGCGGCTCCAGCGCAGCCAGGCATCCTGCAGCACATCCTCGGCATCGGCCCGCACGCCCAGCATGCGGTAGGCAATGCCGAAGAGGCGAGGGCGCAGGGTGGTGAAGGGGTCGGTAGAGGTGGTCATGGCAATGGCGGCGGTGGAGTGCTTTCAGTGAAGCACAGACGGCGCACGCCTGCGGTTTGTGACAGCCTGGCTTGGAACTATCGTTTTTATAGCTGCTAGTGCATGTGGCACTAGCGCTTGAGTTCACTTTGGGGCTTGAAACGCCTGCAGTGTCCCTCCGAGGCCCCGCGAGACAGGCTACGGGCGTGCGGCCGGCTGCGTGAGCGATTCCAGCCGGTACAGGTAGTGCAGGGCGTGTGCCTGGTTGCTGCCGCACATCTCGGCAGAGGGCATCAGCCCTGCGCACACCGCCGGGCGCTCGGGTTGGCCAAAGATGCGGCAGCGCGCATCGTCCCCCAGCTGAATGCAGCGCACCCCGGCCGGTTTGCCCTGGGGCATGCCGGGGATGGGCGAGCTGATGGAGGGGGCGGTGCAGCAGGCGCCGCAACCGGGGCGGCAGTCCACGGGCGGGCCGCCTTATTGGCCGCCAGCGGGCTGCAGGCGGCTGGCGCCCCACAGCACCTGGTCCACCACGGCACGCACGCGGTCGCGGTGGGCTGGCTGGACGAGGGCGCCGCTGTCGTCAAACGCGCTGCCTGCCGAGCCCAGGGCAAACGCCTTGGGCGCCAGCCAGCATTCGGCATTGATCAGCAGGGGTGCCAGGTGGCTTTGCGAGCGCAGGCCGCCCAGGGCACCGGGCGAGGCACTCAGCATGCCCACGACCTTGTCGCGAAAACTCTTGCCACCGTCCTGCCAGTCGGGGTTGCCCTTGACGGGGCTGGAGGCCCAGTCGATGGTGTTCTTGAGCAGGGCGGTGTAGCTGCCGTTGTACTCGGGCGAGCAGATGATCCAGGCCGGGTGCTGCCAGAGGATTTCCTTCAGCCGGATCACGTCGGCAGGCGTGCCCTGGGCTTCGAGGTCGGCGTTGTACAGCGGGATGTTGAAGTCCGACAGCTCCATCAGCGTGACGCGGGCCCCCGCATCGCGCGCGATGGCAGCGGTGGCGTGGGCCAGTTTGCGGTTGAAGGATTGCTGGCGGGTGCTGCCCGCGAAGATGAGAAGTTGGGTAGTCATGCGGGCCATTGGAGCACAAAGCCGCGGCAGGAATACTGCAAGCTGCCGCCCTCCGGCGTGTGGGGGCGGGCGCTTGTTTCACGTGAAACACCTGCCCAATGCAGCAGGGGCTGGTAGCGCTGCGGATGGGTGGCGCAACCGCTGTCACCAGGGCTTTGCACAAAAAGCATGCAAAGGTGGGAAAATCGTGGGTTTCCCCTTGCACCCTTGCCGCCCCGATGGCTGGCGAATGATGCATCCCGCCGCCGTGCGACCCGCCCTCGTTGGGCCGTCGCAGGAGGGCGGGCGGTTTTGAATGTCGGGCCCCCCGGGCCCCGGAGCACCCCCATGTTGTACCCCCAGGAATTTGATGTGATCGTTGTCGGCGGTGGCCATGCAGGCACCGAGGCCGCGCTGGCCGCTGCCCGTATGGGCAGCAAAACGCTGCTGCTGACCCACAACATCGAGACGCTGGGGCAGATGAGTTGCAACCCCAGCATTGGGGGCATCGGCAAGGGCCACCTGGTGAAAGAGGTGGATGCGCTGGGCGGGGCCATGGCGTTGGCCACGGACGAGGGTGGCATCCAGTTCCGCATCCTCAATAGCTCCAAGGGCCCGGCCGTGCGGGCCACGCGCGCCCAGGCCGATCGCATTCTGTACAAGGCCGCCATCCGCCGCATGCTGGAGAACCAGCCCAACCTGTGGCTGTTCCAGCAGGCGGTGGACGACCTGATGGTGGAAGGCGACCGCGTGATGGGCGCCGTGACGCAGGTGGGCATCCGCTTCCGCAGCCGCACCGTGGTGCTCACGGCGGGCACCTTTCTGGACGGCAAGATCCATGTGGGCCTGAACAACTACGCGGCGGGCCGGGCAGGGGACCCGCCTGCGGTGTCGCTGTCGGCGCGCCTCAAGGAGTTGAAGCTGTCGCAAGGGCGCCTCAAGACCGGCACGCCGCCCCGTATCGACGGGCGCAGTATCGACTTCTCGAAGTGCACCGAACAGCCCGGAGACGGCATGCCCGGCGGCGTAAACGAGGGCACGGTGCCTGTGTTCAGCTTCATGGGCAATGCGCAGATGCACCCCCAGCAGGTGCCCTGCTGGATCACCCACACCAACGAGCGCACGCACGAGATCATCCGCAGCGGTTTTGACCGCAGCCCCATGTTCACCGGCAAGATTGAGGGCGTGGGCCCGCGCTACTGCCCGAGTGTGGAAGACAAGATCAACCGCTTTGCCGACAAGGACAGCCACCAGATCTTCCTGGAGCCCGAGGGGTTGACCACACACGAGTTCTACCCCAACGGCATCTCCACCAGCCTGCCGTTCGACATCCAGTACGACCTGGTGCGCAGCATGCCGGGGCTGGAGAACGCGCACATCCTGCGCCCCGGCTACGCCATCGAATACGACTACTTCGACCCGCGTTCGCTCAAGAGCAGCTTTGAAACCCGCCAGATCCAGGGTCTGTTTTTTGCCGGCCAGATCAATGGCACCACCGGTTATGAAGAGGCGGCGGCCCAGGGCCTGTTTGCCGGCATCAACGCCGCGCTGCAGTGCCGGGGCGATGCGCCCTGGCTGCCCGGCCGCGACGAGGCTTACCTGGGCGTGCTGGTGGACGACCTGATCACCAAGGGCGTGACCGAGCCCTACCGCATGTTCACCAGCCGGGCCGAGTTCCGCCTGCAGCTGCGCGAGGACAATGCGGACATGCGCCTGACGGAAGTAGGGCGCCAGATGGGTCTGGTGGACGATGCGCGCTGGGATGCCTTCAGCCGCAAGCGCGATGCGGTTTCACGTGAAACAGAGCGCTTGAAGGCCACCTGGGTGAACCCGCGCAACCTGCCTGCCGCTGAATCCGAGCGGGTGCTGGGCAAGAGCATCGAGCACGAATACAACCTGTTCGAACTGCTGCGCCGCCCCGATGTGGGCTACGCCAACCTGATGTCCATGGATGGCGGCAAGTACGCATCCGCCGATGTTTCACGTGAAACCCTGGGCGACTTGAGCGACCCTGTGCTGGAGCAGGTGGAGATTGCCGCCAAGTACGCAGGCTACATCGACCGCCAGAAGGGCGAGGTGGAGCGCGCTGCGCACTTCGAGAAGCTGCGCCTGCCGCCCGACCTGGACTACATGCAGGTCACCGCACTGAGCATCGAGGCGCGCCAAGTGCTCACCCGTCACCGGCCCGAGACCCTGGGCCATGCCTCGCGCATCACGGGCATTACGCCTGCGTCGATCTCGCTGCTGATGGTGCATCTGAAGAAGGGTGGGTTCAAGGAGTTCGCCGTGGCACCCGCCATGCCATCCAAGGCAGAAGGCGAAGTGGCGGCATGACGATGGCGGTGAACAACAACCACGACAGCCTGCGCCAACAATTACAAACCGGGGTCGACACTCTGGCGCTGGGCCTGAGCGATGCGCAGGTGTCCCTGTTGATGGATTTCCTGGCGCTGCTGCAAAAGTGGAACAAGGTCTACAACCTGACCGCCGTGCGTGACCCGCAGGAGATGATGACGCACCACCTGCTGGACAGCCTGGCCGCCGTGGCGCCGCTGCGGCGGCATGTGGCGGGCCTGCAGCAGGGTGGGGTGGCAGCGGTGAAGCTGCTGGATGTCGGGTCGGGTGGCGGCTTGCCTGGCGTGGTGTTTGCCATCTGCTGCCCGGATGTGGATGTGAGTTGCGTGGACACCGTGGGCAAGAAGGCGGCCTTCATCCAGCAGGCAGCAGTGGCGCTCAAGCTGCGCAACCTGCACGGCGTGCATGCACGGGTCGAGACGTTGAGCACGCCGTTCGATGTCATCAGCTGCCGTGCGTTTGCCTCGTTGCCAGACTTTGTGACCTGGTCGCGCAGCGCACTGGCCTCACCCCATGGCGCGTGGCTGGCCATGAAGGGCAAGCATCCAAATGAGGAAATCGCTGCGCTGCCTGGGGATGTGGCAGTGTTTCACGTGGAACAGCTCATGGTGCCGGGTCTGGACGCGGAGCGCTGCATCATTTGGATGAAGCCCGCCTGATGGCTCTGTCCTCAGTGCGCCGACTTTTCGACGGGTGGGGCAGGGGGCTCGCGTAAACTCGGCTCCTCACCCGGGTGCATCTTTCGGTCGCACCCTTCCCGCGCACCAGGAGAAACCATGTTCGGCATCGCAGACTACGGCGCCTTTGTCGCCGCCATCGTGTTGTTCCTGCTCATTCCGGGCCCTGGCAATCTGGCGCTCATCACCTCCACCAGCAAGGGCGGTATTCGCGGCGGCATGGCGGCCACCATGGGCGTGATTGCGGGCGACCAGGTGCTGATGTGGGCGGCAGTGGCCGGTGTGGCTGCGTTGCTCGCCACCTACCCCACCGCCTTCCACGCGGTGCAGTGGCTGGGGGCCGCCTATCTGGCGTGGCTGGGTTTCAAGATGGTCACGGCCAAGCCGGGCGCCCAGCCCATCCTGAACATCGAGCCACGCCACTATTTCAAGCAGGCCGGGCTCATCACCTTGCTCAACCCCAAGGCCATCGTTTTCTACATGGCGTTCTTTCCGCTGTTCGTCGATCCTGCGCGCCACCAGGGCATGCTGACCTTTGGCGTGATGGCGGCCACGGTGGCCGCGTTGACGTTTCTCTATGGCTTGGTCGCCGTGCTGCTCACGCACCACCTGGCCGAGCGCATGCGCGCCAACCCGCGCATCGGCCGCGTGCTGGAGAAAGTGGCAGGCGTCTTCCTGATCGGCTTTGGCATCAAGCTGGCCATCTCCAAATAACACCACACGAACTGCAGCACCCACATGGCCAAGATCTTTTGCGTTGCCAATCAAAAGGGTGGGGTGGGCAAGACCACCACCACCGTCAACCTCGCCGCCGGCCTGGCCAAGATCGGCCAGCGCGTGCTGATGGTGGACCTGGACCCGCAGGGCAACGCCACCATGGGCTCGGGCGTGGACAAGCGCAGCCTCGACCTCACGGTGTACGACGTGCTGCTCGAATCCGCCTCCGTCAAAGAGGCGGCCGTGCTGTCGGACAAATGTGGCTACTGGGTGCTGGGCGCCAACCGCGAACTGGCCGGGGCCGAGGTGGAACTGGTGGCGCTGGAGCACCGCGAAAAGCGCCTCAAATCCGCGCTGGCTGAGGCCGATGGTGACTACGACTTCGTGCTGATCGACTGCCCTCCGTCGCTGTCGATGCTCACCCTTAACGGCCTGTGCAGCGCCCACGGCGTGATCGTGCCCATGCAGTGCGAATACTTCGCGCTGGAAGGCCTGACCGACCTGGTCAACACCATCAAGCAGGTGCACGCCAACCTCAATGCCGACCTGCAGATCATCGGCCTGCTGCGCGTGATGTTCGACCCGCGCATCACGCTGCAGCAGCAGGTGAGCGACCAGCTCAAGGGCCACTTTGGCGACAAGGTGTTCAACAGCGTGATTCCGCGCAACGTGCGCCTGGCCGAGGCGCCCAGCTATGGCCTGCCCGGTGTGGTGTTTGACCCGGCCGCCAAGGGCAGCCAAGCCTTTGTGGAGTTTGCGCAGGAGATGGTCGAGCGCGTGCAAACCATGCCTGCTGCAGCCTCTTCCATGGCCAAAATGGCCGCAGGCGCTTGAAGAGTATGCGGTGGCAGCTATTAATTTGATAGTAATGAAGGCCTCCAACATCCTGCTGCTGCCTGGCTGGCAGAACTCTGGCCCCGACCACTGGCAAAGCCGCTGGGAGGCCGCGCACGGCTACCAGCGCGTGGAGCAGCACGACTGGATGCGCCCGCTGCGCGGCGACTGGTCTGCGCGCCTGGAAGAAACCGTGGCCGATGCCGAGGGCCCCGTGGTGCTGGCGGCGCACAGCCTCGGTTGCATCCTCACCGCCTGGTGGGCGGCGCACACCCGCCACGCGGCCAAGGTGCGCGGCGCGCTGCTGGTGGCGCCGGGCGATGTGGAGCGGCCCGACCTGGCTGCGCAGATCCACGGCTGGGCGCCTATTGCGCGCCAGCCGCTGCCGTTTCCGGCCGTGCTGGTGGGCAGCCGCAACGACCCGTACTGCAGCTTCGAGCGCGCCGAAGGTCTGGCCCAGGCCTGGGGTGCGCGGTTTGTGGACTATGGCGAGCGCGGGCATATCAATGCCGAATCCGGGCTGGGTGACTGGGACGAGGGGCGCGGCTGGCTGATGCAGCTCGCCACCCCGGCATGAGCCGCTGGGCCTTTTGGCGCAAGCGCCCGGATACGGCGGGTGCTGCACAGAGCCAAGCACCCACGATGGCGCGGCGTCCTGTGGCGCTCTACTGGCCGCTCGATGCGCTGCAAGTGGTGCTCGCCTGGCTGCTGCCCAGCGGGGCGGTGGTGGTGGGCGCGCTGGGGCAGTTCATGCTGGCCCTGGTGCTGCTGGCCATCGGGTTCGGTGTGTGGCTGCGCCTGTGGCGCAGTCGCAAGCGGCGTCGCGTGGCGAGCCGCTCTGCGCGTTGATGTTTTGAACCCTTGTTGCCGACCCATGACCAAGATCAGCCTGCCCGCCATTGCCGACCAACTGCCCCGCGCCTGGAACTCCACGGTGGTGGGCCAGGCTGCGGGCGCCAACGTCAAGGTGCTGCGCATGGACGACGCGGCCTATCCCGACGAATCGCACGACTTTGACGAAGCGCTGTTGGTGCTGGACGGCTGCATGCGCCTCGCCCTGCAAGGGCAGGTCACCGAGGTGAACGCGGGCGAGGTGTTCATCGTGCCCGCTGGCGTGCCCCACGCCGTGGCGCCCGGCAGCCACGGCACGCTGGTCATCATCGACCGCTGATTCTTCCCCCCTTTCCCTTTTTCCTTTCGCGAGACGCATTTCATGGTCACCAAAAAACCCAAGGGCCTCGGCCGAGGCCTGGAAGCCCTGCTGGGCCCCAAGGTCGAAGACAAAGTGGAGCAGGCCCAGGCCGCCGAAGCGGGCCTGCCCAGCAGCCTGCCGCTCTCCGAGCTGGTGCCGGGTGTGTACCAGCCGCGCACGCGCATGGACGAGGGCGCGCTGTACGAGCTGGCCGAGTCCATCAAGGTCCAGGGCGTCATGCAGCCTATCCTGGTGCGGCGCCTCGCGGGGGGTGAACACGCAGGTAAGTACGAAATCATTGCGGGCGAGCGGCGTTTTCGGGCCTCCCGCCTGGCGGGCCTGGCCGAGGTGCCGGTGCTGGTGCGCGATGTACCGGACGAGTCGGCCGCCGCCATGGCGCTCATCGAAAACATCCAGCGCGAAGACCTCAACCCGCTGGAAGAAGCCCAGGGCCTGCAGCGCCTGGTCAAGGAGTTTGGCCTGACGCACGAGCTGGCTGCCCAGGCCGTGGGCCGCTCGCGCAGCGCCGCCAGCAACCTGCTGCGCCTGTTGAATCTGGCCGAGCCTGTGCAGACCATGCTGATGGCGGGCGACATCGACATGGGCCATGCGCGTGCACTGCTATCGCTGGACCGCGCCGCGCAGATCACGGCGGGTAACCAGATCGCGGCCAAGAAGCTGTCGGTGCGCGAGGCCGAGGCCCTGGTCAAAAAGATCGGCGCCGAGTTCAGCCTGGTGCCGCAAAAGCCCCAGAAGGAAAAGTCGCGCGACCTCAAGCGTGTGGAAGAAGAACTGTCGGACCTGCTCATGGCCGAGGTCGAAGTGCGCGTCAAGAAACGCGTCAAGCGCAACGGCCGGGTGGAGGACATGGGCGAGCTGGCGATCCAGTTCGGGTCGCTGGAGGCTTTGAACGGCCTGATCGACCGCCTGCGCGGCTGACCCTCTCATCGCTCCGGGGCGCGGCGTTGTTGCCGCGCAAGATGGCGTGAAATAGCGCACACAAACGGTTTCCACAAGTAACTTGCAGGGGCAAAATGCGTCCTTGCGGGGCCTACACTGCGCTGCGTTCAACACACCCGGGTTGACCGCAAGGCCTCTTCACAGGGCGGCGACGACGCTGCTTTGCGGCCCATGATGGTTTGCCGGGTGATCCATGTATCTCCTGGAGCAGACCTGATGACAACCCCTTTGCGCTACCTGACCCCCGCCTGCCTGGCCGCTGGCCTGTGCATTGCCAGCCTGGGCGCCCAGGCCCAAAACACCAAGGCTCCCAAGGTGCAGCTGTGGATGGACCTGTCCACCGGCACCATGGCCGGTATGCCCGAGATGGACAGTCTGCCCGGTGGTGGCGGCATGCTCGGCGGCCTCATGGGGGGCATGGGCGGCGGCGCTGCGCCGGGCATGGGGGGCGGCAGCAACACGTCGTATGGCAACGCCCGCGCCATGTCCATCATGCCGCCGCGCGTCATCGATATCGCTTTGCACAACAGCCTGCGCCCCGGCGTCGAGGCCAGCCAGTCCATCCCGCCCGGCATGCGCATGGGCGAGTCCTTGCCGCTGATCCCTCCGCGTGCCCAGCCCACGCAGACCGAGCCGGGCGAAGTGCCGCGTGAGTACCAGCAACAGCAGCCCAAGGGTCGCATCCTGCTGTACTGGGGCTGCGGTAGCGCGGTGCGTGCGGGCCAGCCCCGCGTGATCGATCTGGCACGTGCCAAGCCCTCCGACTACGCCCAGGCCTTCGCGGGCCGTGCCGTGCCGGACCGGGGCCCGCGCGTGGGCCCGGCCTATGCGCTGTACCCCAACGAACGCAACCAGGTCAGCCTGTCGCGGGACAGCTCGGTGGTGGGCGAGCACCAGGTGCGTGGCGACGGCGTGCCTGCGTCCATGAAATTTACCCTGGGCGCGGCGCAGGACCTGATGCCCGCCATCGACCTGCGCACCACCGGCAAGCCGCAGGACAGCATGGGCACCAGCTGGCAGCCCGTGCGCAACGCGCGTGCCTACTACCTGCACGCCATGTCGCAAAGCGGGGACGACCTCATCATGTGGTCCAGCGCCGAGACGCCGGACACCGGCATGGGCCTGTTCGACTACCTCTCGCCCGCCACCATCGACCGCTGGCTCAAGGAGCGCGTGCTGCTACAGCCCGAGACCACCCAATGCGCCATCCCGCAGGGCATCTTTGCGGGTGGCGGGCGCGATGCCACGCCCATGTTGCGCATGATGGCCTACGGTGGCGAGAGCCACATCGTGTACCCACCCCGCCCGGCCGACCCCAAGGCTGCGTGGGAGCCTGAATGGTCGGTGCGCGTGCGCGTGAAGTCGCACACCATGGCCATGCTGGGTGAAGAGATGCAGGGGCGCCGTGGTGGCATGGGCGCGGCACCCGGCGCACCGTCGGGCGGCACAGGCGCTTACTCCAGCGGCATGGGCGGTGCACCCGCAGGCCAGCCGCCGGCGGGCGACGGCGGCACGGACTCGGGCAATGTGGTCAACCCCGTCAATCTGCTGCGCGGCATTTTTGGCCGCTGAGAACGGAGAACCATGCTCGCCCTGCGCATGCCCTGGCCCCTGCCCGCACTGGCGGCGTGGGCGTGCGCGTGGCTGATCTTTGTGGCGCTGCAGCGCGCCGTTCCACCGGTGGCCGCCTTGCTGGTGGCCTGCCTGCTGGGCACGGCTGCCAGTGTGCTGGGCGACAGCTGGTGGCGGCGCGGGCTGATTGCCGCCGGGTTCCCGTTGTCGCTGGCGCTGCTCGGGGCGGCCAGCCTGCCCACCTGGGCGTGGTTGGTGCCGCTGTCGCTGTTGCTGCTGGTCTACCCGCTCAATGCGTGGCGCGATGCGCCCCTGTTCCCCACGCCACGCCACGCGCTGCAGTCTCTGGCCGTGCAGGCGCCGCTGCCTTTGGGTGCGCGGGTGCTCGACGCAGGCTGTGGCCTGGGCGATGGCCTCAAGGCCCTGCGCCATGCCTACCCTGCCGCCCAGCTCGACGGGCTGGAGTGGAGCTGGCCGCTGCGCCTGCTGTGCGCCCTGCGCTGCCCCTGGGCGCGGGTGCAGCGTGCCGACATGTGGAAGGCCGACTGGAGCGCCTACCAGATGGTGTACCTGTTCCAGCGGCCCGAGAGCATGGCCCGCGCGGCCGCCAAGGCCCAGGCTGAGCTGGCGCCTGGCGCGTGGCTGGTCAGCCTGGAGTTTGCGGTGCCCGGCTGGCTGCCCAGCGTCCAGCTGCGTGCGCCCGGCGGGCGGGTGGTGTGGCTGTACCGCATGCCGCGCCAGCAGCAGGAGGGATGACATGCACACCATGCTCCCACTGTGCTGGCCCCTGTGTCCGTCTGTGTCACCGGCCCCACACGGTTACAGAAAAGATACAAGCTTTTGCTACATTCCGCGGCTGGCTACAACCCCATACACAACAACCAAGAAACTCACAGCCAGAGGGGGCCGCACACAGCACGTATCCGCGCCGGGAGGGGGCGCACGGGCTGCCAGCGCCCGCCTTGACCGGACTTCCACCACGCACGCACGCCGTATTCACAGCACCCTCCCTCTGGCGGGGCTGTTGCACGGCTGCGCGTGGTAAGCGCGGGGTGTTTCTGGTGAGCAACCGACCGATCTGCAAGGAGCATCCATGACCGCCCACCCACCCCGTTTCCGTCCGCGCCTGCTATGGGCCCTGGCACTGAGCGCGGCCCTCACCGGCTGCGCCACCATGCAGAGCCATGACAAGCTGGCCACCGACATGCAGACCGCCGGGCGCAGTGGCGGCATCCCCGCCGCGCTGGCCAGCCTGGAAAGCACGGCCAAGACCGAAGAAGAAAAAACGGCGCTGCTCTTCAACATGGAGCGCGGCGAGCTGCTGCGCATGGACCGCCGCTATCCCGACAGCACCAACGCCTTCCTGCTGGCCGACAACAAGGTCAAGGAATGGGAAGAAACCGCCAAGACCAACCCCTCCAAGCTGATGGGCACCGTGGGCGCCGCCCTGGTGAGCGAGCGCCTGAAGGTCTATGAAGGCCAGGATTACGAAAAGGTATGGCTGACCACGCGCCTGGCGCTCAACCGCATGGCCGTGGGTGATTTTGAAAACGCCCGCGTGGACATCAAGCGCACCCACGAGCGCGAAGCCATCATTGCCGAGTTCCGTGCCAAGGAAACCCTGGCCGCTGAAGAAGAAGCCAAGTCCAAGGGCGCCACATCGGGTGGCAAGGAGCTGAATGGCTACCCCGTCGAGACCCTCAACGACCCCGAGGTGCTGGCGCTCAAGAACGGCTACTCCAACGCGCTGAGCCACTACCTGGCCGGCTTCCTGTACGAAATGCTCAACGAGCCCGGCCTGGCCGCGCCCGGCTACCGCAAGGCCATCGAGCTCAAGCCCGACGCCCCCGTACTGGAGGAAGGCCTGCGCGGCCTGGACAACCGCACCGGCTTCACCTGGAAGCGCCGCCAGCGCATGACCGACGTGCTCTTCATCGTCGAAGCCGGCGACGCCCCCGCGCGCAAGCCCAAGGCCTTCACCATCCCCGTGCCCACCGGCCGGGGCCTGGTCACCGCCAGCATTTCGTACCCTGTGATCGAGCCTTCCAAGGACGCACCCCTGACGGTGGTGTCGGCCGCTGGCACCGACCTCAAGCTCGAAAAAGTGGTGGACGTGAACGTGATGGCCCGCCGTGCCCTCAAGGATGAAATGCCTGGCATGGTGCTGCGTGGCTTCACCCGCGCCGTGGCCAAGGGCGTGCTGCAGAACGAGCTGCAAAAGCGTGGCGGTCTGATCGGCGGCATCATCGGTGCCGCTGCCTCGGTGGCCACCGAGCAGGCTGACGACCGCCTGTGGCGCATGCTACCCGGCCGCGTGTATGTGGCCCGTGGCTACCTGCCCCCTGGCGAGCACACCGTCACCATCAATGGCCGCCAGTTGCCCCAGCCGATCAAGATCGACGGCCAGTACGCTCTGGTGCCCCTGCGCATGTACGACAACAGCGTGCTGATCGGCGACGTGGCCATGCTGGGCCAGCTGCCCACGGTGGCGGCCGCACCCCAGCCGGCTCCTGCCGCAGCAGCGGCCCCCGCGGCCCCGGTGCGCACCACCAACAACAACCGCGCCCGCACCGTGCCCTCGTCCACCGTCAAGCCCACGGCCGCCCAGCCTGCAGCGGCTGCCAAGAACTGACCCCTGTTTCTGACCCCATTCAAGGAGCCTCTGGCATGAGAACCCGTTTTGTCCCCGCCGCGATCCCTGCAGTGCTGTGCGCGGCCCTGATGACCCTGGCTGGCAACGCCAGCGCCCAGTTGCATGACCCCGCCACGCCGCTGGCCGTGGCGGCCAAGGTGGCGCTGCGAGGCGAGGCCAACAGCATCGCCGTGCGCGAGATGCGCATCGTGCGCAAGAACGACATCCTGGTGGTGCAGGCCGACATGGCCAACATGGGCCGCACCGACCGCACCGTGTTCTACCGCTTCAAGTGGCTGGACAACGTGGGCAACCAGGTGGGCGATGGCGAGTCCTGGAAGCAGATGAGCGTGCTGGGCCTGGGCCAGCAGACCGTCAAGAGCGTGGCGCCCACCAGCGCTGCCGTGGACCTGCGCCTGGAAATGAATGTGGAGCCGCGCTGATCGCGCCGCGCCAATCCCTGTTTGAGTGAGGAGTAAACCAACATGAACACCAAGAACCGCATCCAGCGCAGCGCGCTGATCCTGGCCTTTGCGGCCAGCACCCTGGCCTTGTCGGCCTGCCAGAACCTGTCGTCCCCCACCGTGCGTTTTGACCGCCAGGTCAACTACGGCGACGCCAAGGCCGTCGAGCTGGTGACCAACGAGTTCGGTTCCACCGACCTGCAGATGATTGCCGAGAAGATGACCGGCGGTTTGCTCGAAACCGGCATCTTCCAGGGCCGCCCCACGGTGACCATTTCCACCGTCAAGAACAAGACCAGCGAGTACATCGACACCACCAACGTGATGAACTCCATCCAGACCGCGCTGGTCAAGTCCGGCAAGGTGCGTTTTGTGCGCTCCATCAACGAGATGCAGGCCGGTGTGGACGAGCTGCAGCGCCAGAACCAGAGCGGCCTGTACAAGCAGGGCACCACCGCCAAGGTCGGTCAGATGACCGCCGCCAAGTACAGCATGGAAGGCGAGCTGACCAGCATCGTCAAGCAGAACAACAGCACCAAGGACGTGTACTACAAGTTCACGCTGAAGCTGTTTGATGTGCAGGAAGGCACGATCGAGTGGCAGGACGAGAAAGAAATCAGAAAGACCAGCAAGCGCTGATCTGCCCCAAGGAGAACACCATGCAACGCAGAATCACCCTCCACACGGCCCTGGCCGTGATCGCGGCCACCACGCTGGCCTGGGGCACGGGCGCGCAGGCGCAGCAGCCCGGCGCCGCGCCCAAGATCGCCGTGACCGACCTGGCCTATGCCCAGCGCGTGTCCGAATACTTCATGGCCGGCACCTACCAGCGCAGCAGCCAGATGAGCGCCCAGGGCAGCCAGGGCGGCAGCCACAGCCATGGCATGTACGGCGGCGGGGGCTCGTACTCCGGCCAGCAGTCCATGCAGGCGTCCGAGCAGGCCAGCGGCACCTATGTGGCCGGGCGCTACAGCTACATCGAGCAGCGCGAGCTGGGCGGCTACACCAACGACATCAAGGGCGCCATCCTGCAGGGCACGTACTTCCGTCTGGTGCAGGGCAAGGGCTTTGACGCCGGTAAGCCCCAGCCCAGCAAGGCCGAGCAGGTGCTCAACCAGGTGCAGGGCGGCAAGATGGCCACGCCCCAGGCACAGCCCCAGGTCAACGACGTGATCACCCGCATCAAGAAGGGCGAGTTCAACGGCGCCGACTACGTGCTGTTTGGCGTGGTGTCCAGCATCGAGTTCACCGACGCGCTCTCGCCCCTGCAGGGCACCACCAGCGCCACGCGCCAGTACGGCCTGCAGTTGCTGGCCGACTTCTCGCTCATCAACACCAAGACCTACGAGATCAAGGCCGCGTTCTCCGCCCAGGGCGAAGGCAACGACACCAAGATCCTGTCGATCCGTGGCGACATTGCGCCCCCCAACCGGGCCAAGGTGATGCGCGAAACCTCGCTGTCGCTGGCGCAGGACGTGTACCAGCAGCTCGCGGTGCAACTGGGCTACACCGACGCCAACTTGGCGCGCGGCGTGCGCCCACCGGTGGTTTACCAACAAGGCGGCCAGCCCATGCCCGTGCCGCAGCCCCAGCAGCCCGAGCAGGTGCTGATCCTCAAGTAAGCCGCCGTGCGTCCCACCGTGCACCCGCAGCCCTCGCGGGCCCCGGCCCGTGCGGTGCCTGCCCTGCCCAAGGCCAGCCCTGTGCTGGCCTTTTTTGCGTCTGCCGCCCTGGCCATGGCGCTGGTGGGTTGTACGGCCCCGCGCGTACCTGAAGGCGCGGCTGCGGCACAGGCAGACCTTCAAGGGATCGCCGTCGAGCAGGGCCCAGCGCAGGACGCAGGGTTCATTCAGCGGGCCATGCCGGGCGTGGGCGGTGCCGTGCTCCAGACCCTGCAGCGCGCGGAGCGCACCGCGCCGCTGCGTTACCGCGTGATCGTCATCCCTGGCTCGGGCTGCGCGGGCATGGGTCCCATCGCGGACCGTTACTTTGCCGGCCTGCTGCACGCGCAGGTGCTGGTGCTGCACAAGCCCGGGGTCGATCCCCAGTCACAGACAAAGCCCGCCGACTGCCCCCACCCATTTGTGCTGCAAGACCGCCACTCCACCTGGTTCGCCCAGGCGCGCGCGGCGCTGCTTGCAGATGCACTGCAGCGCCAGGGCCAGCCCGCCGTGCCGCAGCTGCTCGTGGGTATCTCTGAAGGGGCTGAGCTGCTGCCCGCGCTGGCCCCTGAGGTGCCGCATCTGGCTGGTCTGGTACTCATTGGGGCCAGCGGCCTGGACCCCCAGGAGGCAGGGGCACTGCAAGCCCGCCGCATGGGTGCAGAGGGCGACTGGACCGCGCTGGGGCAGCTCGTGGCAGGGGCCCCCCACGACAGCGTGGTAGTGCAAGGGCGCAGCCTGGGTTATTGGCGCGACCTGTGGCACTGGCCAGTGGCGCAGCCGCTCATCGACAGCCCCTGGCCAGTGTTACAGGTGTGGGGGGCTGAAGATGTGCTGGTGCCTGCGCAGGCCTACGAACGGTTTGCGAAACGGGCGGCGCCGCGTTCACCTGCCGGTTGGTGCGTACGCCGACTCCCGGGGGCAGACCATGGTCTGCAACAGCGGGTGGCAGACGGCGAGCACCCGGCAGATGGCGTGCAGCGCGTCTGGGCCTGGCTGGAACAATGGGCACGCGCCCCCCAGGGCGGGCTGTGCGCCCCGCTGCAGCGCTGAGCGCCTGGAACTCAACGGGGCCGATACATCCTGAACAGCTGCTCCGGCCCCACGGTGAAATAGTCCGCCGGCCCGCCGCCGCGCAGGATGTGCCCCGCGTTCGCGGTGTCGTACACGCCGTCCTTCAGCAGCGCCTGATCGATGTGCACGGCCACCACCTCGCCCAGCACCAGCCAGGTATCCACCTGGGCCCCGTCCTCCCCCTGCAGCTGCAGGATCTGCGTGCTGCGGCATTCAAAGGTGACCGGGCTTTCGGCCACGCGCGGGGGGCGCACGCGCGTGGAGGGCAGGGGGGTCAGACCGGTCAGGTTGAACTCGCTCACTTCAGGTGGCACGGCGGCGCAGCTCTGGTTCATCACCTCGGCCAGGTCGCGGGTGGCGAGGTTCCACACAAACTCGCCCGTGGCCTGCACGTTGCGTACGGTGTCCTTGTAGCCAATGCTGGCAAAGCCCACGATGGGGGGCACGTAGTTGAAGGCGTTGAAGAAGCTGTAGGGCGCGAGGTTGGTCGCTCCCGTGGCGCTTTGCGTGGAGATCCAGCCGATGGGGCGGGGCCCCACGATGGCGTTGAACGGGTCGTGCGGCAGGCCGTGGCCCAGGCGGGGTTCGTAGCTGTGGAAGGTGTGAGGGGGCTGTGGAGTGGTCATGGGGCTCGGCAGAGTCGGAGCGAACAAGCGGACACCTTAGCGGCAGACGCGGCGCGCTGCAGTCATCGGGGTATCTGAATACTCACTTTTTCATAGCTGCCTGGGCATATGGTTCTAGCGCACAGGGGCAATAGCAGGCAGATAGGGCTCACCGAGCTCCCGTACACCCTGGCCAAGGCCCCGTGCGGCGAAGTCATGCCATAACGCCCGGCAGCTTCGGCTGCACGCACCGCACGGGGCTACGGGACCACGGCTGCCGGCTGCTGCTGCCCCAAAAACCGTCCCGGCGGCTGCCCCACCGACTTGCGCACCATGGCGCTGAAGGCGCTCGCGCTGTAGCCCAGCTCGGCGGCGATCTGGCCCATGGGCATGCGGCCGGCGGCCAGCGACACGGCCTTGGCCAGGATCACCTGCTGGCGCCATTGGGTGAAGGTGCTGCCCAGTTCCGAGCGGAACAGGCGTGCCACGGTGCGGGGGCTGGCGCCCGTGTCCTGCGCCCAGTCGGCCAGGGTGTCGTGGCGCGTGGGGTCGGCCAGCACGGCCTCGCACAGGTGGCGCAGGCGCTTGTCCTGGGGCAGGTCCACGCCCAGCTTCACGGCGGCGGCACGGGCCAGTTCGTCGCGCACCAGGGCGCTCAGGTGCTGCTCGCGTCGCAGGTCGGCGGGGCTGATCGCGGCGCCGCCGTCGGGCGTGGTGGGCATCTCGCGCACCAGGGCGCGCAGCAGGTCGGACACCTCCAGCACGCGGCACTGGCGCCATGCGTCTTCCTGGTCGCGTGGCACGCCGGGGCCGCAGCGCCCCCGGGGCTGGTGAAAGTACAGCGTGCGCAGGTCGGCGTCTTCGACCATGGTCACGGCGTGTTCCACACCGGGCGGAATCCACAGCGCGCGCGAGGGCGGCACGATGTAGGTGCCGTGGTTCACTGTGAGCCGGATCACGCCCGTGGTCGATATCGCCACCTGCGCCCAGGGGTGGCTGTGGGGCATTACCTGCGTGTCGGCGGCCAGCCAGCGCAGCTTGGCGCGCACCGGGCGGGCGGCGGTAGGCACAAACAGCTCGGGCGTGAGCGAGTCCACGTACGAAATCCCGCGCGGCTTGCCGGCCTGGGCGCGAGGCACGACCTCGGCGGCGAAGTGTTCCACCACCGGTTCGGTAGGGGTGGGGGGCCTGGTGGGTGGGTTTGGCATGTTTGCGATAGAAATTGGCCGTCTATCGTAAACCTGCCGAGGGCATGCTGCCTAAGATTCAACCCATGACTGCTTCCACCTCTGGCGCTACCGCCACCACTGCCAACCCCGTCCCCCTGCGGCAGGACGCCCGCACCATCGGCCTGATCGGTCTGGCCCACGGCAGCTCGCACTTCTTTCACATGCTGCTGCCGCCTCTGTTTCCGTGGCTGATCGGGGAGTTCGGCTTCAGCTATTCCGAGCTGGGCCTGCTGGTGTCGGTGTTCTTCGTGATCTCGGGCGTGGGCCAGGCGCTGTCGGGTTTCCTGGTGGACCGTGTGGGCGCGCGGCCGGTGATGTTTTTTGCGCTGTCGAGCTTTGCCGCGGCGGGGCTGGCGGCGGGCACGGCGCAGGGCTACACGGGCCTGCTGCTCGCGGCGGCTTTGGCCGGGCTGGGCAATGCGCCGTTCCACCCGGTGGACTTCACCATCCTCAACAAGCGCGTGTCGCCCCAGCGCCTGGGGCATGGCTTCTCGGTGCACGGCATCAGCGGCAACCTAGGCTGGGCGACGGCGCCGGTGTTCATGGCGGGCATTGCTACCGCTACGGGCTCGTGGCGCACGGCCTGCCTGTGCG
Source organism: Acidovorax sp. LjRoot204 (assembly GCF_056175785.1). Taxonomy (NCBI): domain Bacteria; kingdom Pseudomonadati; phylum Pseudomonadota; class Betaproteobacteria; order Burkholderiales; family Comamonadaceae; genus Acidovorax; species Acidovorax sp. LjRoot204. Next base: position 63,180 of record NZ_JBGFFF010000004.1, on the reverse strand, counting down.
GCGCGCTGCTGGCCCTCACGGTGCTGGCCATCATGGTGTGGAACCGCGATGCCATTGACGACCGCCAGGGCGCCTGGGCGCACCAGGCCAAGGGCGGCGCGGCGGCGGTGAAGCCCGAGCACCCCATGGCCTTCCTCAGGCTGCCCTCGGTGTGGCTGTGTTTCTCGTTCTTCTTCTGGAGCACCTGCGCACTCAGCGCCATCCAGAGCTTTGCCAGCCCGGCGCTGCAGTCCATGTATGGCCTTCCGTTGAGCGTGACGGCCATGGTGGTCACGGGCTACATGCTGTGTGGCGCGGCGGGCATGCTGGTGGGCGGCTTTCTGGTGGGGCGTGTGCAGCGGCTGGAGAAGATCATCTCCGTGTGCCTGCTGGGCTCGGCCGCGATGCTGGTGGTGGTGGCCTCGGGGCTGCTGCCCGGCATGGCGGCGCTGGTGGTGGCCTCGGTGGCGGGGCTGGGCACAGGCCTGGCGGGCCCCTCGCGAGACATGCTGATCAAGCGCGCCGCGCCCCCCGGTGCCACGGGCCGCGTGTATGGCACGGTGTACTCGGGGCTGGACCTGGGCTTTTGCCTGGCGGCGCCGGTGTTTGGCGCCATGCTGGACCACGGCATGACGGCGGGCATCTTCTACGGCTCGGCCGTGACGCTGGGCCTGAGCGTGGTGTCGGCGGCGCTCGTGGGGGTGGGCGTGGCAGCGCGGGCGGCACGGCCCGTGCCTGCAGCGGCCTGAAGGGTCCACGGGGCGGGGGCTCTGTACGGCGCCCAGCACGCCGCGCGGGCCTGTGTTGCAATCGCGGTCGGTGGCGCCGGGGCCCTGTTTGGCAGGGTTCGCAACAGCGCCCTTTGTTTTCAACGCACTTCCAGGACACCGCCCATGACGAACCCCATGTACAACGCTAGCATCCCCGTCTTTCGCCAGATGCTGGGCTCGCTCCAGGACATCCTGGCCAAGACCGAGGCCCATGCCACGGCCCGCAAGATCGAGCCGGACGCATTGCTGCAGGCCCGCTTGTTCCCCGACATGTTTCCCATGGCCCGCCAGGTGCTGATCGCCTGCGACTTTGCCAAGGGCGTGGCCGCGCGCCTGGCCGGCGTGGAGGTGCCTTCGCTGCCCGACGCCGAGCGCCCCGGTTTTGCCGACCTGGCCGAGCGCATCCGCACCGTGCTGGCGTTCATCGAAGGCCTGCCGCAGGCCGCGTTTGCCGAGGCTGCCACGCGCCAGATCACCATCCAGCCCGGCACGCCGCGCGAAAAGCAGTTTGTGGGCGAACACTACCTGCTGCACTACGGCCTGCCCCAGTTCTTCTTCCACGTGAACGCGACCTACGCCATCGCCCGCCACAACGGCGTGGAACTGGGCAAGCGCGACTACATGGGCAAGTTCTGACCCTGAGCCCTGTCCTGGGGCGCCAAGGTGCCCCGGGTGCTGCCGTGTGGGGCCAGGCATGCAAATATGGGCAAAAAATGGCCCGTAGCGCTAGTGAAACATGCCTGATGTGCTATCAAATTTGTAGTATTGAACACGACGCCTAGTGCGGATAAAAAAGACAACGGAGACCCGACCCATGCCCACCCCCCGTGCCACACCACGCACCCTGCCAGCCTTGGCGCTGGCCGGCGTGACCTGCCTGCTTTCTGCCTGCGCGCCGGTGCCCACACAACCACCAGCTTCGGCGCCGGTGAGTGCCACGGCCGAGGCCGCGCCCACGGCCACCCCGTGCCCCAAGGACCTGGCGCCCATCGCCCGCTGCCTGTCGGGCAAGGACTCGGCCGGTGCGTATTACCTGGTGGCGGTGCCTCAGCAGTGGAACGGCCACCTGGTCCTGCACGCCCACGGCGGCCCGGCCCTGGGCGCGCCGAAGATGGAGCGGTCGGTGGAGGACCTGGAGCGCTGGGCCATCATGGTCCGCGCGGGGTACGCCTGGGCGGGCAGCACCTTCCGCCAGGGCGGTGTGGAGGTGCGTGCCGCGGCCGAGGACACCGAGCGGCTGCGCCAGATCTTCGTGCGCCACGTCGCCCAGCCGCAGCGCACCATCCTGCACGGCCAGTCCTGGGGCGCCAGCGTGGCGGCCAAGGGGGCTGAGATGTTCCAGACCACGGCCGATGGCAAGCGCCCCTACGACGCCGTGCTGCTCACCAGCGGCGTGCTGGCGGGCGGAACGCGCTCTTACGACTTTCGCACTGACCTGCGCGTGGTCTACCAGTACCTGTGCAACAACCACCCCCGGCCCACCGAGGTGCAGTACCCGCTGAACATCGGCCTGCCTGCCGATGCGGCGATGACCCAGGCGGACCTGGCCGCACGCGTGAACGAATGCCTGGCGCTGAACAAGCCGGTGGCCGAGCGCACGCCCGAGCAGCAGCGCAAAGTCAAAACCATCGTGGATGTGGTCCGCATTCCCGCCAGCTCCATCCAGGGCCACATGAACTGGGCCACCTTCCATTTCCGCGACGTGGTGCAGCACCGCACGGGCGGCGCCAGTCCGTTTGGCAACCGGGGGGTGTCGTACCGGGGTTTGCCCGACGATGCCGCGCTGAACGCCGCCGTGCTGCGCTACCGTGCAGACCCTGCCGCCGTGGCCCGCTTTGCGCAGGACACCGACCTGACCGGCCGCATCCCCGTGCCCGTGCTCACCGTGAAAGGCGTGGACGACCCCACGGCCTTTGTCGAGCTGGACGCAGCCTTCCGGGCCACCATGGCGCAAGGCGGCAGCGCGGCGCGCCTGGTGCAGACCTTCACCCAGCACAACACCCACAGCTACCTGAGCGACCCCACCTACCCCACGCTCATGACCGCGCTGCTGCGTTGGGTGGACGCGGGCGAAAAGCCCACGCCCGAGGGCATTGCGCAGCAGTGCGCAGGCATGGAGGCCACGTTCGGCAAGGGCTGCGCCTTCCTGTCTGGCTATGTGCCGGCGGCTCTGAATACCCGCGTGGCCGATCGCGAGCGGCCGTAGATTGTTTTCTCTTGCGGTTCCCGCCGCGCCATGAAAAAGGCCCCGCTATGCGGGGCCTTTTTCATTTGCCGCTGCAGCACAGGGCCGCAGCAGCGGTGGGGCCGGACTCAGGCCGCCACGGCCTTGAGGGCTTCGTTCAGCGTCTTGCTGGGGCGCATCACGGCGTCCAGCTTGGCCACGTCGGGCAGGTAGTAGCCTCCGATGTCGGCGGGTGCACCCTGCACGGCAGCCAGCTCGGCCACGATGGTCTGCTCGTTGTCGGCCAGTTGCTTGGCCAGTGGGGCGAACAGTTGGGCCAGTTCGGCATCGGCCGTTTGCGTGGCCAGCTCTTGCGCCCAGTACAGGGCCAGGTAGAACTGGCTGCCACGGTTGTCCAGCTGGCCGGTCTTGGGCGAGGGGTTCTTGTTGTTGTCCAGCAGCTTGCCTGTGGCGGCGTCCAGCGTCTGGGCCAGGATCTTGGCCTTGCCGTTGCCGGTCTTCAGGCCCAGGTCTTCCAGCGACACGGCCAGCGCCAGGAATTCACCCAGCGAATCCCAGCGCAGGTGGTTTTCTTCCACCAGCTGCTGCACGTGCTTGGGGGCCGAGCCGCCCGCGCCGGTTTCGTACATGCCGCCGCCGGCCATCAAAGGCACGATGGACAGCATCTTGGCCGAGGTGCCCAGTTCCATGATGGGGAACAGGTCGGTCAGGTAATCGCGCAGGATGTTGCCGGTGGCGCTGATGGTGTCCAGGCCGCGGATCACGCGCTCCAGCGTGTAGCGCATCGCACGCACCTGGCTCATGATCTGGATGTCCAGGCCGGTGGTGTTGTGCTCGTGCAGGTACATCTTGACCTTGGTGATCAGCTGCGCTTCGTGCGGACGGTACGAGTCGAGCCAGAACACCACGGGCATGCCGGAGTTGCGGGCGCGGTTCACGGCCAGCTTCACCCAGTCGCGGATCGCGGCGTCCTTCACCTGGCACATGCGCCAGATGTCGCCTTGCTCCACGTTCTGGCTCAGCAGCACTTCGCCGGTGGCCAGGTCGGTGATGTTGGCCACGCCGTCTTCGGGGATCTCGAAGGTCTTGTCGTGGCTGCCGTATTCCTCGGCCTGCTGGGCCATCAGGCCCACGTTGGGCACCGTGCCCATGGTCTTGGGGTCGAACGCGCCGTGCCATTTGCAGAAGTTGATGATCTCCTGGTAAATGCGGGCGAAGGTCGATTCGGGCATCACGGCCTTCACGTCCTTCAGGCGGCCGTTGGCGTCCCACATCTTGCCGCCGTTGCGGATCATGGCGGGCATGGAGGCGTCCACGATGATGTCGTTGGGCGAGTGGAAGTTGGTGATGCCCTTGGCCGAGTCCACCATGGCCAGCTCGGGGCGGTGCTCGTGGCAGGCGTGCAGGTCGCGCTTGATCTCGTCGCGCTGGCTTTGCGGCAGGGTCTCGATCTTGGCGTACAGGTCCACCATGCCGTTGTTGACGTTCACGCCCAGCTCTTCAAAGGTCTTGGCGTGCTTGGCGAATGCGTCCTTGTAGAAGATGCGCACGCAGTGGCCGAACACGATGGGGTGGGACACCTTCATCATCGTGGCCTTCACGTGCAGCGAGAACATCACGCCGGTCTTGCGTGCGTCTTCGATTTCCTTCTCGTAGAACTCCAGCAGCGCCTTCTTGCTCATGAACATGCTGTCGATCACTTCGCGGTCGAGCAGGCTGACCTTGGGCTTCAAGACGATGGCCTTGCCGCTCTTGGTGATCAGCTCCATCTTCACGTCACGGGCGCGGTCCAGCGTCATGGACTTTTCGCCGTGGTAGAAGTCGCCGGCGTGCATGTGCGACACATGCGAACGCGAGGCCTGGCTCCACTCGGCCATGCTGTGCGGGTTCTTGCGGGCGTATTCCTTCACGGCCTTGGGCGCACGGCGGTCGGAGTTGCCTTCGCGCAGCACGGGGTTCACGGCCGAGCCGGTGCACTTGCTGTAGCGGGCCTTGATTTCCTTTTCCTTGTCGTCCTTGGGCTGGTCCGGGTAGTCGGGCAGGGCGTAGCCCTTGGCCTGCAGCTCGGCGATGGCTGCCTTGAGCTGCGACACGGACGCGGAGATGTTGGGCAGCTTGATGATGTTGGCATCGGGCTGCAGCGTCTTCTTGCCCAGCTCGGCCAGGTTGTTGGGCACGCGCTGTTCTTCGGTCAGGTAGTCGGGGAACTCACCCAGGATGCGCGCTGCCACCGAGATGTCGCTCTCCAGCACGTTGATGCCTGCCGGTGCCGCGAACGTGCGAATGATGGGCAGGAAGGAAGCCGTGGCCAGACGGGGTGCTTCGTCGGTCAGGGTGTAGATGATGGAAGGTTGCTGGGTCGTCATGGCTTGTCTCACGAAACAGAGTAGGTAGATGCCCCCGGCTGCGTCGCAGCGGGGCCAAACGCGGATGCTCTCTGATTCTCCTTGCTCGGGGCTGTCACTGCCCGCTGTTTTTGCAATCGAATCTCACAATGCAAAATTATCATAAGCCCAGGGCACTTTTTTTCACCAAATAGGTGGTAATCACCCTGCGGCCTTCTGCAGTTTGAACCCGTTAGCGCTCGCGCGCCACCCCCCGCAGACCCTAGGAACTCCCCCCAGGAACAGCTACCACGCGGCCAGGCAGGACGGCAAACTGCGTCCAGTGCGCGGGCAGGGTGTCGGGCGCCGTGCCGGTGAAAGCCCCGAAGGCGGGCAGGATCAACTGCCCGTCGCCCCAGCCAAAGCAAGGCGCCCGCAGCGCATCGCGCGCCGGGCCCCGCAGCCGCAGCGTGGGGTGCAGATGCCCGGCGAGCACCGTGTGGCCTGCCACAGCCTGAGGGTGGTGGCAGGCCAGCACCGGCGCATCGGCACAGGGCAACCAGGGCTCGTTGACCAGCGCCATTGCCAGCGCGGCCGGCGGGTCGCCCGCGTGCTGGTCATGGTTGCCGCGCACCAGGGTCATCGCCACACGGGCATGGCGCTGGCGCCAGGGCAGCAGCTGCTGCCACAGCGCATCGGCCGCGCCGCTGCGCGCGTGCAGGAAGTCACCCAGAAACACCAGGTGATCGGCGCCGGTGGCAGCGAGCACCACATCCAGCCGCGCCAGGTTGTCCGCCGTGGTGCCATGGGGCACCGGCTGGCCCGCGCGGCGGAAGGTGGCGGCCTTGCCGAAATGCACATCCGCCACCAGCACCATGCGCGCGGCGGGCCACCACAGTGCGCGCTGGGGCAGCAGTTGCAGTGCGGTGCCGCAGGGCAGGGTAATGGCGTGCGCACCGATGGGGGGCGTAGGGACAGCCGGCGTGCCGAGGGCTGCGGTGTGAAGGGGGAGCGTGGTCATCGTGCTCAGAATCCGTGGCGTCTGCGGGTGCGGCGGGGGGTGTCCCCGCCCGCTGCACGGCGCGCGCGTTGTGTGCGGGCGCCGGAGCTATCGGGCAGGTCCCACGCCATATCTGTGGACTGCACCGCGTGCTGCGCCAGGTGGGTGCCCGTGGTCGCGTCGGCCGCCTGCTCCAGCGCCTGCACCATGCGCGCCAGACGGTCGGCCAGGGTCTCGGTGCTCAGGCGCTCGCGAAAGCGTTCCACCATCAGCGGCAGGGCAAACGGGGTGGGGCGCTCCAGTGCGTGGATGGACAGGGTCTGCGCCTGCATGCCGCGCAGCGTGCGGGCCAGCCGGTCCATGTCCAGCTCGTTCGTCAGCAGCTCGGCGCGTGCCTGGGCCAGCAGCAGGTTGTCGGGGTCGTACTGCGCAAACACGTCGTAGTACAGCGACGACGAGGCCTGCAGCTGGCGGCTGCTGCGCTGCTCGCCCGGGTGGCTCTGAAAGATCAGGCCCGCGATGCGCGCGATCTCGCGAAAGCGCCTGCGCGCCATCTCGGTGGCGTTCAGGCTGGCCAGCACTTCGTCTTCGAGCCCGCGACCGATGGTGGTGTGTGTGCCTTCGCCAATCAGCCGCGGAAGCAGCGTGGCCCAGTCCACCGGCTTGGCCGACAGCAGCTCCAGCCCATAGTCGTTGACCGCGATGGAGAAGGTGTTGGGCACCTGCTGCGATGCGCGCCAGCCCAGCAGCCCGGCCAGGCCCAGGTGCACCAGGCGCCCCGCCAGCGGGTACAGGTACAGGTGCCAGCCCTCGCGCGTGTGCAGGGTTTCGGCCACCAGGCGGCCCGGGGTGGGCAGGGCCGACCAGGCCTGCTGCAGCTCCAGCAGCGGCCGGACGCAGCGCATCTCGGGCGTGGTGAATTCGCCGTGCTCGGCCTGCGCCAGCTGTTCCAGCATCGCATCGGCCAGCGTGTTCGACAGCGGCATGCGCCCGCCGCTCCAGCGCGGCAGCGCAGCGCTGCCCTTGGGGGCGATGCGCACATAGGCCGTCATCTGCTGCGTGCGCACCAGCTCCAGCAGCCGGCCTGCAAACATGAACACATCACCCTTGCGCAGCCGGGCAATGAAGCTCTCTTCCACCGAACCCAGACGCCCGCCGCTCACAAACTGCACCTGCATGCTGGCATCGCTCACGATGGTGCCGATGTTGCTGCGGTGGCGGCGCGCCAGGCGCGCATCGGGCACGCGCCACACACCCTCGTCGTCGGGCACCACGCGGTGAAAATCCGGGTAGGTGGCCAGCGATGCGCCGCCCTGGTGCACGAACTGCAGCGCCCACTGCCAGTCGTTGTCGGCCAATGCAGCATAGGCCGGTGCGCGCCGCACTTCGGCCAGCAGCGCATCGGGCACAAAGCCGCCGCCGAGCGCCACGGTGACCAGGTGCTGCACCAGCACGTCAAGCGGCGCATGCGGCGTGTGCCGGTCTTCAATGCGGCCCTGCGCCAGTGCGTGGCGCGCAGCGGCTGCCTCCACCAGCTCCAGGCTGTGCGTGGGCACCAGCGTGATGCTGGAGCTGCGCCCCGGCGCATGGCCCGAGCGGCCTGCACGCTGCACCAGCCGCGCCACGCCCTTGGCCGAACCGATTTGCAGCACCTGCTCCACCGGCAAAAAGTCCACGCCCAGGTCCAGGCTCGATGTGCACACCACGGCCTTGAGCTGCCCGGCCTTCAGGCCTTGCTCGACCCAGTCGCGCACCTCATGCCCCAGCGACCCATGGTGCAGCGCAATGGCGCCCGCCCAGTCGGGCCGCGCCTCCAGCAGCGCCTGGTACCAGCGCTCTGCTTGCGACCGGGTGTTGGTGAACACCAAGGTGGACGCTGCCGCTTCGATCGACTGCACCACCTGCGGCAGCAGGCTCAGCCCCATGTGGCCCGCCCACGCAAAGCGGTCGGCACGCGCGGGCAGCATCACCTGCACCTCCAGCCGCTTGTCGATGCGGCCTTGCACCAGCACGGCGGGCGGTGGCTGTGGCGTGTCCGGCACGGGCTGCGGCAGCAAGGTGTGCAGCGCCTCCTCCAGGTTGCCCAGCGTGGCCGACATACCCCACACCTGCAGCGCCGGGTTCCAGCCCGACAGGCGCGCCAGCGCCAGCTGCACCTGCACGCCGCGCTTGTTGCCCACCAGCTCGTGCCATTCGTCCACCACCACCAGGCGCACGCTGGCCAGGCGCTCACGCGCATCGGCGCGGGCCAGCAGCAGCGACACGCTTTCGGGCGTGGTCACCAGCAGCGTGGGCAGACGGCGGTCTTGCGCGGCGCGTTCGCCGCTGGCGGTGTCGCCGGTGCGCAGGCCGCTGGTCCAGGTGGGGGCCAGTTCGGGCAGCGGTGCCTGCAGGGCGCGCAGCGAATCGGCAGCGAGTGCACGCATGGGCGTGATCCACAGCACGGTGAGCGGTGGTGCCGCAGCGCGGCGCGTGCGCAAGGCGGTGCGGGCGGTGGGGGCTTCTTCAGTCGCCGGTGCAGTACCGGCCCGTGCCAGGTGCTGCAGCGCGCCCAGCCACACCGCATAGGTCTTGCCCGCGCCCGTGGTGGCATGCAGCAGCCCCGAGCGGCCCTCGCCCATCGCGCGCCACACGCCTTGCTGGAAGCCGAAGGGCTGCCACCCGCGCGCCGCCATCCAGGCGGCTGCGGCACTCGGTGCCACCGGGGGCAGGGGCTTGCGCGGGCGGCGTGTCGTGCTCATATGGCCGCGTCCTGCCCCGGCAGCAGTGCCATCAGCGTTTGCAAGGTATCGGCCTCGGCCACGGGTTTGTCTTGCCGCCAGCGCAGCATGCGCGGAAAGCGCACCGCAATGCCGCTCTTGTGGCGCGGGCTGCGCGCAATGCCTTCGAAGCCCAGCTCAAACACCAGCGTCGCGTCCACGCTGCGCACGGGCCCAAAGCTCTCGCGCGTGGTCTTGCGGATGATGGCATCCACCTGCGCAATCTCGGCATCCGTCAGGCCCGAATAGGCCTTGGCAAAAGGCACCAGTTGCCGGTCCGGGTCGTCCTGCGGCCCGGTCCACACGGCAAAGGTGTAGTCGGTGTAGAGGCTTGCGCGGCGGCCGTGGCCGCGCTGGGCGTAGATGAGCACCGCGTCCACGCTCATGGGGTCGATCTTCCACTTCCACCACACTCCCACATCCTTGGTGCGGCCCACGCCATAGTGGGCGCTGCGGTGCTTGAGCATGAAGCCCTCGGTGCCCATGCTGCGCGCGGCCTCGCGCTGGCGTGCCAGGTCTTGCCAGTCGGTACCTTGCAGCAGTGCGCTCAGGCGCAGGGCCTTGTGGGGCGGGGGAGCGATGGCGGTGTCATCGGGTTGCTGCAGCATGGCCTCAAGCAGCGCGCGGCGTTCCTGCTGGGTCTGCGTGCGTACATCCTGCCCTGCGTGCTCCAGCAGGTCGTAGACCACCAGCACCACAGGCAGCTCGCGCAGCAGCTTGGGGGTCAGCGTCTTGCGACCCAGGCGCTTTTGCAGGTCGGCAAAGGGGCGGGGCTGGGGCTCGCCCGGCAGCCACACCAGGATCTCGCCATCGACCACTGTGCCGTCAGGGAGCTGCTCCATCGCGGCCTCGGCCAGTTCGGGGAAGCGGTCGGTCACCAGCTCTTCGCCGCGTGACCAGATCCACACCGCACCGCCCCGGCGCACGATCTGCGCGCGGATGCCGTCCCACTTCCATTCCACCAGCCAGTCACTGGGCGTGCCCAGCAGTGCAGGCATCTCGGCCACGGGCTGGTTGAACGGGTGGGCCAGGAAGAACGGGTAGGGCTGGCCTGCATCGGCAGCATCCTGCGTACTGGCATCGTCGTCCACCGGCGCGATCAGCGCCTGGTAATCGCTGGCCTGCGGTTGCCGGCCGATCTGTGTGTAGCCCATCAGCCGGTGTGCGATGCGCTTGGGGTCCAGCGCGCTCACCGTGGCCAGCGCCTGCGTCACCTGCAGGCGCGACACCCCCACGCGGAAGTTGCCGGTGATGAGCTTGAAGTACACAAAGCGCTGCTCGGGCGCCAGCATGTTCCATTGCGTGCGCAGACGGGTATCGGCGTCACCCTGCGGCAGGGCGCGCAGGGGCTGCAGCTGAGCCATCCATTCGGCCAGTGTCAGTTCGGTGGGCTGGGTGGGCAGCGGCAGCAGCAGCGCCAGCGTTTCGGCCAGGTCGCCCACGGCCTGGTAGCTTTCCTCGAACAGCCACTCGGGCAGGCCCGCAGCCTCTTGCGCCAGCACCTTGAGGCGCTTGGTGGGCACCATCTGGCGGGGTTTGCCGCCTGCGAGAAAGTAGGTGGCCCAGGCCGCATCAGCGGGCGGTGCAGCACGAAGATATGCCACCAGCGCTGCGAGTTTGGCCGACTGCGCGGTGGTGGCGTCGAGCGCCTGGAACAGCTGGGCAAAGGCCTTCATGCCGACCCCTCGGGTGCGGGCTCGCTGCCTGCTTCGGGCGCGGAACCTGCATCGTCCTCGTTGTCATCGGCGCCGTATTCGGTCGCAAACACCTTGGCGTCCAGCCCCTGCTCGCACAGCCAGCGCACCATCACGGCCGTGCTGCCGTGCGTCACGATGACGCGCTCCGCGCCCGTGGCGCCAATGGCTTTTTGCAAGCTGGGCCAGTCGGCGTGGTCGCTCATCACAAAGCCCCGGTCCACCCCCCGGCGTCGGCGTGCGCCGCGCACCAGCATCCAGCCGCTGGCAAACGCGTCGGAGTGTTCGCCAAACCGCTTGAGCCAGGGTGTTCCCGCTGCCGAGGGCGGCGCCAGCACCAGCGCGCGTTTCAGGTCGGCCTTGGTGAGGCCAGGGTCCGTCACGCGCAGCGTGGGCGGCAGGTCCACGCCCGCCGCGCGGTACACGGCGTTGAGCGGCTCCACCGCCCCATGCACTACGATGGGCCCGATGCTGGCATCCACCCCATGCAGCAGCCGCTGCGCCTTGCCGAAGGCGTAGGCATACAGCACGCTGGCCTTGCCCGCCGCTGCATTGGCAGCCCACCAGGCATTGATGTCGGCAAACAGCGTGGGCTGCGACGGCCAGCGGTAGATCGGCAGGCCAAAGGTGGACTCGGTGATGAAGGTGTGGCAGCGCACCGGCTCGAAGGGCGGGCAGGTGCCATCGTCTTCCAGCTTGTAGTCGCCCGAGGCCACCCACACCTGGCCGCCTTGTTCGACGCGCACCTGGGCCGACCCCAGCACATGCCCGGCCGGGTGCAGCGAAACGCGCACGCCATGGTGGTTGATGACCTCGCCGTAGGCCAGCGTCTGCAGCGCGATGTCCGCCCCCAGCCGGTTGCGCAGCGTGCCCGCGCTGTCGTGGTGCGCCAGGTAGTGGGCCGAGCCCATGCGTGCGTGGTCTGAGTGGGCATGCGTGATCACGGCCCGCTCCACCGGCCGCCAGGGGTCGATGTAGAAGTCGCCAGGCGGGCAGTACAGGCCTTCGGGGCGGTGGACGATCAATTCGTTGCAGGACATGCGTGTGGCATCGTAGGCGGCAAGGCAAAGCCGGTGGGGCTGCCCGGGTTTGCCCGGTGGGGTGTTGCAGGCACTTTTGACGTCCAATCTGCCACAAGCGCCGGTATTGCATGTCTCATTTGCTATCAATAATGAAGCATATTGACCTGTTGGGCCGTGCCGCTCAAGGCGCGTCCCTGCCCATCATCCCGCCGTCGGTTGCGCCGTCTGCAGGACTGCGCCGCGTTCTGCGCGTGGTCGCCTGTCTTTACGGCAGAAAACCACGCCCGTACGATGGCGGTCGCCTGCGGCCCAGACCCGCAGCCAGGGACTCATCCATGCGCATGTATCCGTCGTATCGGTCGCTTTTTGTCGTGCTCTACGGCCCGGTTTTGGGCCTCGTGGCCGCATCAGCCGGCGCCCAGGCCCCTTCGGGCGCCGCGCCGCGCACCAACGCCTTCAACGACCCCTTCGTCCAAGTCACCCAAGCCATCCCGCAATGCCCCGTGCCCGAAGGGCCTCTGTACACCGAGGCCGAGGTGCGCGAACTGGCGCATGTGCGCTCTCAGCATGGCGGCAGCTGCCACCGCGTGGGGCGCTGTCGCCTGCCCAACTCCTACCTCTACGACGCCGAGATCATCCCGCGCGTGCAGCGCTACATCCAGCAGGACGGCCGCTTTGACGACACCAGCGTGTGGGTGCTGGGCGAGCGGCGGCTGGTGACGCTCCAGGGCTGCGTGCAGTCGCAAGCGCAGTCTGATGCGCTGGAGAAGGCTGTGTGGCTGGTGGACGATGTTATGGGAGTGATCAACCTGCTGCAGGTGGGGACGGATGCAGCGGCGGCGCGGTACCCGTTGCTCAGACCTTGACGGCGCCCTGAACAAGGGCAGGCTGCGCTTCAGTCGAAATGGGTGATTGAGAAACGCACTGTCGCCTGGCCGTTGTTCTTAGGCAGTGCATGCATACTCAGTACAACCAAGTCTCCTCGTGCCGACCGGTATTGCACTTCACGGAGGGTAGGCACCACCGTACTCAGGTTGGTGCTGTATGCGGGTGTGGGGTCCGTGCCGTCATGGGATGCTGTGGAGTGCTGCAGCCCCTGGCCCAAGAGTTGAGCATCCAAGGCATTCCAGACCCGCTCGCCTGCGCCAGCTGCCGTGGTGAAGCCAAGCTGCGATTGCGGCGGCTTGTTGCCATCGCCCACCGATCCGAAGTATTCCTGACCCTCTGCACCCGCCGGTACTCCCAGGCTTCGAATCAATCGCGATATGCCCGCGTAGTACACAGGAGATCCGGGCTGCGCCACGAAATCCTCCATAGAAAACATGTAGCCAATGGTGATGAGCAGGCCACACAGGGCGGCGAAGGCTACACCCGCCAGGGACAGGATCACGGTTCGGATGGAGGTGCGGCTCATAGGGCAGATCGTTGGGCACCGGATTGTGGTGCTGAGCAACGTGTCCTACCGGGATTTCCATGGTCTCCAGACCCATTCATGTGCTGCAAAGTGTTGCCTTTCATTCACAAGGAGTTATCTGTGCAGCTGCTGTCTTCCCCGCTTTTATCTAGATACCTGCCAGCCGTGTCCATCGCCGCTGTGGCACTGCTCCCCTGCCTGCTGCCCAACTATGCCTGGGCCAAACCCTTCAAGTGGTCCGGCTCCAGCGACATCCAGACCATGGACATCCATTCGCAGAACAGCGCTCTGGGCAACGGCATCCATGCTGCGGTGTACGAGTCGCTGGTCATGTTCAACAGCCGCACGCTCAGGGTGGAGCCGCTGCTGGCCACGTCGTGGCAGCTGGTCAGCCCCACGCAGATACGCTTCAAGCTGCGCCAGGGCGTGAAGTTCAGTGATGGCTCTGCCATGACGGCGGACGACGTCGTGTATTCGCTGCAGCGTGCGATGAGCAAGACCTCCACCTACGCCATCTACACCCAGGGCATGGACCGCATTGCCAAGGTGGATGGCGAGACCATCGACATCTTTCTGAAGAACCCCAACCCGGTGCTGCTCAACCAGCTGACCGAGCTGCGCGTGATGAGCAAGGCCTGGGCCGAGAAAAACAACGCGGTGGAGCCCAAGGACATCAAGGCCAAGGACGAAACCTATTCGCACCGCAACGCCATGGGGACAGGCCCGTACGTGCTCAAGGAATGGGTGCCCGACCAGAAGATTGTGTTCGCTGCCAATCCGGGCTGGTGGAACGCAGGCAAGGTAGAGGGCAACGTGACCGAGATCACCTACCTGCCCATCAAGTCCGAGGCGACGCGCATTGCCGCGTTGCTGTCCGGCGAGGTGGACTTGGTGCGCGACACCAGCATCCAGGACCTGAGCCGTATCAAGGCCAACCCGAACCTCAAGGTCATGGAGATGGTGGAAAACCGCACCGTGTACCTGGCCATGGACCAGTTCCGCGACGAACTGGCGTGCAGCAACATCAAAGGCAAGAATCCGCTGAAAGACCTGCGCGTGCGCAAGGCGCTGTACCAGGCCATCGATGGCGCAACACTGCAGCGCGTGACCATGCGCGGCATGTCCAAACCCACGGGCGCGATGGTGTCGCCCCTGGTCAACGGGTGGACCGAGGCGGTGGACAAGCGTCTGCCCTATGACCCCAATGCCGCCAAAGAACTGCTGACGCAGGCCGGCTACAGCGACGGCTTTGAGGTGGACTTTGCCTGCAGCAACAACGCCATCGTGCAGGACGAGCAACTGTGCCAGGCGATCACCGCCATGTGGTCGCGCATCGGCATCAAGGCCAAGCTGCGCACCATGCCCGCCGTGAGCTACTACCCAATGGCCCAGCGGCACGAGGCCAGCATCGCGCTGCTGAGCTGGGGCGTGCCCACGTTTGATGCGCTGTACACGCTGCAATCGCTCACCCGCACCAAGACCACGGGGGGCGATGGCAACTACAACCTGGGCCGCTACAGCAACGAGCGCATGGACTACATCGTGGACCGCGTGAAGACCGAGACCGACCTGCCCGTGCGCAACCGGCTGCTCACCGAAGGCCTGCAGCTGCAGAACGACACCGTGGCCCATATCCCCCTGCACAACCAGATGCTGGCCTGGGCCATGAAGAAAAACGTGGAACTGGTGCAGCGGCCGGACAACCGCATCGACTGGCGGTTGATCAAGGTGAACTGAGTCGCTTCCTGAGGTGCTGGTCAGCGCCTTGCCCACGGCGCATGTCGGCGTCAGCGCGCAGGTTGCAGCATGATGATCGCCATGCCTGCCAGCGCCACCAGCACGCCCGCTACATCCCATGGCGTGGGGCGGATGCCATCCACCGCCCACAGCCATACCAGTGCCACCCCGATGTAGACCCCGCCGTAGGCTGCATACACGCGGCCTGCGCCTGCGGTATCGTGCAGCGTCAAGAGCCATGCAAACAGGGCCAGGCTCGCTGCAGCAGGCAACAGGAGCCACGCGGGCTTGCCTTGCTTGAGCCAGAGCCAGGGCAGGTAGCAGCCCACGATTTCGGCGAGGGCCGTGGCGATGAAAAGCAGCAGGGTATTCAGCATGGTGCGGGGCCTTGTGCGGCACTGGAGTTCGGGGCATCCGGGTGGGTGGCCAGCCACTGGCGCAGCGCCAGCTCGCCCTTGGGGGTGAAGTGCACAACGCGCGAGTCCTGAGCGCGTTGTGCCCATCCCCCGTCGAAGAGGCGCTGCAGCAGCGCCGCGCCCAGGGCGCCGCCCAGGTGGTGGCGGCGCTCGCTCCAGTCCAGGCAGGGGCGGCACACCATGCGCCGCTGCTGCGCCAGCGTGGATGTGTCGATACCCACGTGCGCAAACCACCGCGCGCCAGCGGGCGTGATGGTCGTCCCCTGGGGCGTGGCCTGCAGCATGCCCTGGCGCACCAGCGCTTCATAAAACTGCACGCCCACCTCGCCCGCCAGGTGGTCGTAGCAAATGCGCGCGCGGCGCAGTGCTGGCTCCCGGGGGCTGGCGCGCAGCCGCACGGCACCGGCGCGAAACGCCACGTTCATCAGTGATTCCAGCAAGTGCGCCACATCGCGGTCCGCCAGCCGGAAGTAGCGGTGCCGACACTGGCTCTCCACGGCGATCAGGCCTGCATCCAGCAGCTTGGCGAGGTGGGCGCTGATGGTCTGCTTGGTCACGCCTGCAATGTCAGCCAGCTCGGTGGCCGTGAGCGCGCGGTCCGCCATCAGGGCGGTGAGGACTTCGGCGCGTGCGCTGTCGCCGATGAGCGCGGCAATGCGCGCGATGTGGGGGCCGTCTTTCATGGTTCGATCTTGGGCGAACCATTGATGGCCGTCAACCGCCTATCGTGAAGCCCTTGTCCACCAACCTCTCCTGAACGCCATGATCACATGCTTCATTCGCTACGAAATCGATCCCTTTCAGCGCGAGCTGTTCGCCGAATACGCACGCCGCTGGGGCCAGATCATTCCCCGCTGCGGTGGTCATCTGCTGGGCTACTTCCTGCCGCACGAAGGCAGCAACTACGAGGCCTGGGGCCTGATCGGCTTTGAGTCCCTGGCTGCCTACGAGGCCTACCGTGCGCGGCTGCGCGCAGACCCGGAAGGCCTTGCGAACTTTGCACTGGCGCAGGATAAGCGCTTCATTCTTCGCGAGGAGCGCACGTTCACACAGGGGGTGGTAGGCACGCTGGACCTGCCGACCCACTGTGGGGCGCCCTAACGTTTTTGCACTCCCGCGTGTCCTAACGCTCGTGGCAGCCGCGTATGACTTGACCGATTTAGTTCATAGCGGAGAGTGTCCGGTCTGTTTGATGTCTGCGTGCTTTGAGCACGAGCTTGCTGCGGAGGCGTCTGCTGCACTTACCGCTTCGGACCCAATGACCGACGAGAGCCTCACTCTAGGTCCTGTCCAGAGTTTATTCACGAGCGGAGCAGAGAAAGCAACGTGTGCAATGCACGTAGTGTTGATCGGTCTGTGTCGGGGCTTCCGCAACCACCGGGTCCTGTTCATCTAGGCCCAGTTCCGCTCGATCGTCATATGTCCGTGCCCCCTCAAGCTTTTGCAACTCGCTGAGCTAAGCCTCTCGCTCAATGACGTTCGTCGTGCAATCGCCTTTTTCTTGGTCGCCCCGAAGTGGTAGATACCTATCGCGATCTGTTATGACGTCGAATGCCGACAACGCCGCTCAAGCCCAATACCGAAACGAGCGCAATCAAACCCCATTCTGATAGTGTAGGAATCGACGCAGGGCTCGCGGCAAGAATGTTCAATGTGATGGTGTCCGAACTCCCGCCATTGCTGAGCGTGTAAGCGTAACTACCGGGTGTGAGCCCGGCACTGGCAAGGGTAGCACCTGCGAACGTCATCGTTGCTACCAAGTTGGTGGCCGATGTCCAACCGGTAGGTCCCCAGAATCCTGATGCCAAGTTGGGCTGAAAGAAGTATGAGACCCCGGCGTTTGTTGGTCCTGTAAGGCTCGCTCCCGTGCCAAAGTCAGTATTGGGCGTAATGGTCGTACCAAGGCATTGCTGCTGCGATGATCCCACTGCACCGAATGCGAGGCCAGCGTTGACACCCGTATCCATGCCATTGGCGCTCGAGACGGTTGGGCCACCTATCCCCGTGCAAACAGCGGTATTCAGCGTGCCTGTTGAATTGACTACCAAACTAGAACCAACTTGCTGAATCGTCACCGTCACCGCAGCTTGCGCAACTGTCCCGCTGATCAGCAAGGCGGCTAGCATGGTTTTAATTGGTCTTTTCATGATTACTACTACTGGGCTGTGAGATGTAACAGTGTACGGTCTCATCAGGTGCAGGGTAACCAACCGGACTGTCTTATCCGAGAACGAATGTGGCGCAGGCGACCTGTAGCCAGACTCTCTTCGGCACTGTCTCAAAGCGCAAAAATCTTTCCAGGATTGAGAATATTTTTGGGGTCCAACGCCCGCTTGATGGCGCGCATCATGTCCACCGCGCCGGTGCCGGTCTCGTCCAGCAAAAAACCCATCTTGTGGATGCCCACGCCATGCTCGCCGGTGCAGGTGCCGCCCATGCTCAGAGCCCGGGCCACCAGGGTGTGGTTCATGGCCTCGGCCTTGGTGCGTTCTTCGGCGCTGTTCGGGTCGATGAGGTAGCCGAAGTGGAAGTTGCCGTCGCCCACGTGGCCGACGAGGAAGTAGGGGATGCCGCTGGCTTCGACCTCGTCCACCGATTCGAGGAGGCAGTCGGCCAGGCGGCTGATGGGCACACAGGTGTCGGTGCTGATGGCGCGGCAGCCGGGGCGGCTTTGCACCGCAGCAAAGTAGGCGTTGTGCCGTGCGGCCCACAGGCGCGTGCGCTCTTCGGGAGTGCTGGCCCATTCAAAGGCCTGGCCGCCAAATTCGCTGGCAATGTCTTGCACCATCTCGGCCTGTTCCTTCACGCTGGCGGGTGAGCCGTGGAACTCCATCAGCAGCATGGGTTCCTCGCGCAAGGTCAGCTTGCTGTGTGCGTTCACCATGCGCACCGTGTGGTGGTCGATGAGTTCCACACGCGCAATCGGCACACCGATCTGGATGATCTGGATGGTGGTGCGCACGGCCGCTTCGATGCTGGGGAAGGAGCAGATGGCTGCGCTCACGGCTTCGGGCAGCGGGTACAGGCGCACGGTGATCTCGGTCATGATGCCCAGCGTGCCTTCGCTGCCCACCATCAGGCGCGTGAGGTCGTAGCCCGCGCTGCTCTTCTTGGCGCGGGTGCCGGTGTGGATGACCTCGCCGCTGGCAGTGACCACCTCCAGCGCCAGCACGTTCTCGCGCATGGTGCCGTAGCGCACGGCATTGGTGCCGCTGGCGCGCGTGGCGCTCATGCCGCCGATGCTGGCGTCGGCGCCGGGGTCGATGGGGAAGAACAGACCGGTGTCCTTGATGGCTTCGTTCAGTGCCTTGCGTGTGATACCGGGTTGCACCGTCACAGTGAGGTCTTCGGCGTTGATGCTGAGCACCTGGTTCATGCGGCTCACGTCAATGCTGATGCCGCCCTGCACGGCCAGCAGGTGGCCTTCGAGCGACGAACCCGCGCCGTAGGGGATCACGGGCACTTCGTACTGGCTGGCCAGCTTCACCGCATCGGCCACGTCCTGCGTGCTTTCGGCAAACACCACGGCGCTGGGCGGTGGGGCCTGCAGCGAGCCTTCGTCGCGCCCATGCTGTTCGCGTACCGCCTGGGCCAGCGAGCACTGCGCGCCAAAGCGGGCCTGCAGCGCATCGATGAGGGCTTGCGGAACGTCGCGCAGTTGGATTTCGGGCAGCAGGTGGGCGGCAGCGGTGGGGGCGTTCATGGTGTGTGTCTCCGGTGGGTGCGGTCAGTGAGAAGCATTCTAGGTTCGGCCCCGTGGCTGGGCCCTGGGTGATCCACCTTGGGCCCGGGTGGGGATGCGGGTATTCACGGGCTTGCTGGTCAGCGGGGGTGTAAATACATTACGTTCGAAATGTATATTGTGAAAGCGCCATGAACCACCGTGTTTCCCCCAAGGCCGGGACGCGCCGCACCCATGCGGAGCGCAGCGCCGCCACCCGCCAGCACCTGATCGCCACGGCCATCGACGTGATCCAGCACCGCAGCCTGGAGGAGATGTCCATCCACGAGCTGGCCAAGTCGGCGGGCATGACCTCGGGCGCGGTGCAGCACCACTTCGAGTCGAAGGCGGTGCTGATGATGAACGTGCTGAGCGAGCTGATCGAGTCCACCGTGCGCTCGGGCGAATTCTGGCCCAGCGCGGCACTGCCCGCGCGCGAGCGGGCGGCGAAGTTTGTGCAGGCGGTGTGGCGCCTGGTCTACGCGCAGCCGCGTTTCATCGTGGCCTGGAACATCTACCTGGGCTGCCGCAACCAGCCCGAGGTGCTGGGCCACATTGCCGAGCTGCGCCAGAGCGTGCAGGCGCGCATGCACGAAGGCTTTTTCAGCGCCTTCCCCGAGCTGGCAGCAGAACCCGACCGCGATGGACTGCTGGGCCTGGTGCTGTCGTCGCTGCGCGGGCTGGGGCTGCTGCAGCTGTTTGCGCCTGCACCGCCCACCGTGCCCGATACCGTCCAGCAGGCACAACTGGCTTGCCTGGCCGACTGGATTGCCACCCGGTGCGAAGCGGCTGTGCCATCAACGGCAGCCGCTGTGTCCACCAAGGCACGTACACGCCGTCGCTGACCCCTTGTGTCTGCCTGCTTGTCGTGCGGCATCTCCCGCCTGCACGCCACGCATCGCGGACATCCATCGAAGAAAACATTACCAGGAGACACACCCATGACCTCAGCTTTTACGCGCGTTCCAAGCATGGTCGCGCTGGCCGCACTCGCCTGCCTGGCCGGTCGCGCCCAGGCGCAGCAGCCTGCTGCCTACCCGGCCAAACCCATCCAGCTCATCGCCCAGCAGCCGCCCGGCAGTGGCTCGGACGCGATGACCCGCGTGTGGGCCGACTGCGCCGCGCGCGAACTGGGTCAGCCCGTCGTGGTGCAGAACAAGCCCGGGGCCAACGGCATCCTGGCTGTCAACTACCTCAAGGCCCAGCCTGCAGATGGCTATAACCTGCTGAGCATCGGCATGTCGCAGATGACCATCACGCCCTACGTCTACAAGCAGCAGCCCTACGATCCGCTGCGCGACTTTGACGGCGTGGCCGTGCTGGGCACGTCGCCGCTGGTGCTGGCCGTGCCCGCAGGGCAGGGTATTGCCAGCCTGGCGGATCTGCAAAAGCTGGCGCGGTCCACGCCGGGCGGGGTCAACTTCGGGTCGCCGGGCAAGGGCAGCCCAGCGCACCTGCTGACCTCGGCGCTGGTGGAGAAGCTGGGTGTGCCCGGCACCCATGTGCCTTTTGTGGGTGAGGGCGCGGGCCTGACCGCGCTCATGGGCCAGCAGATCCACGCGATGACGCTGGTGATTGGCACGGCGGCCGCACAGGTCAAGGCGGGCAAGCTGGTGCCGCTGGCGCTGTTTGGTGCGCAGCGCTCGCCCTTGCTGCCCGAAGTGCCCACCATCGCCGAAGCCTTGCCGGCCGCCAGCGACCTGGCGCGGCCCGCGTGGATCGCCGTGGTGGCCAAGGTCGGCACGCCCCCCGAGTTGCTGAACCGGCTCAATGCGGTCACTGAGAAGTGTCGGGGTGGCGATTCGCAGTACAAGGCTCGCCTTGAAGCCATGAACGTCACGCTCACTGCCACCGCACCTGCCGATGCGCGCACCTGGGCGGCGCGTGATGCGGCCGTGTGGCGCCCGCTGATCGACAAGCTGGGCCTGGCCACGGAATGACGACGGGCACTGCAGAGCCTCAGGTCACGCTGGCCCACGGTGGGCAACTGCGCGGCCTGTGGGAGGAGGGCGTGCGTGTGTTCCGTGGCATGCCGTACGCGCAAGCGCCACGCGGCGCGCTGCGGTTTGCGGCGCCGTTGCCCACATTGCCGTGGTCTGGTGTGCGCAATGCCACCGCGTTTGCGCCCATGGCACCGCAGCTGGCCCGCAGCGCGCGTGCCGATGCGCCCATGCTGGGGGGCGACGACTGCCTGGCGGTCAATGTGTGGGCGCCAACCGCCGAGCCCGGCGCCCACTTGCCCGTCATGGTCTGGGTGCATGGCGGAGGCTTCTTTCGCGGCGCGGCCAGCGAGCCGCTGTATGACGGGGCAACGCTGGCGCGGCGCGGCGTGGTGGTGGTGTCGGTGCAGTACCGTTTGGGCATTGACGGGTTTTTGCACTTCGAGGGCGAGGAGCACGCTGCGCCCGCCAATCGCGGCCTGCTGGACCTGCTGATGGCACTGCAGTGGGTGCGCGACCATATCCACGCCTGGGGCGGAGATCCAGCGCGCACTACGGTGTTCGGCCAGTCGGCCGGTGCCGGGGCCTTGGCCTGTCTGATGGGCATGCCCGCGTCGCGTGGGTTGTTCCAGCGCGCCATTTTGCAAAGCCCCAGCGTCGCCTGCCAGACCTTGCAGGAGGCTGCTGCGGCGCGCCATGCCGTGGCTGTGCTGGCGGGTGTGGAGCCCACCCTGGCTGCACTGGGCGCGGCGCAGCAGGCTGCTGTGCTGCACGCCGTACACCGGCTGACCTCCGAGCCCGCCCTGCGGCAACAGCACGGGCTGGGCGGACGCAACTTCTTTCCCTTGCGGCCCGTGGTGGATGGCCAGGTGCTCACCGCACCGCCGTTGGAGGCGCTGGCGCAACAGTGGGCCAACCAGCCGCCGGCCCTGCAGGTGCTGGTGGGCAGCAACGCGCAGGAGATGCGCCTGTACCACGTTCCCGGCGGTGCCATTGACCGGGTGACGGAGGCGCAGGTCCATGCCTTTGCGCAGGACGTGGGCTTGAATGCCTCCGCCGCACAGGCCCTTAGAAACATGCTGCCACCCGCACAGCAAACGCCTGGCGAGTGGCTGTGCGCTCTGCAATCCGACTACTACTACCGCGTGCCCGCGCAGCGCATTGCCGCGCTGGCCCACCGCTGGGCCCGCAGCGCCCATGGTTATGAGTTCACCTGGCCCTCGCCGCAGTGGCGTGGGCGCTTGGGCGCAGCGCATGGGGTGGAGCTGCCGTTTGTGTTCGGCAATCTCCACACGCCCACAGGGCAGGAACTCACGGGGCCGACGCCGCCCGCTGCGCTGGCCGAGGCACTTCAGCAGCGCTGGGTGGCGTTTGCGCGGGATGGCAACCCTGGATGGATGCCGTATGCCGGTGCACAGCCACCGGTCCAGCATGTGGGCGAAACGCTGTTTTGTGCGCCCCACACGGAGCCGGAGCGGTTTGCGCTGTGGGAGGGAGTTCTGTAGCGACCCTCTCTCAGAGCTCACCCGTCAGGGGTACCACAGCGGCCGTCGGCTCGCTACACTGAGACCGCGCTTGCGCGCGACTGACCAACTACAGAGAGAGGGATTGCCATGGCTTCAGCCAGTGTGGGAGATTGCCTGTCGGGTGCCTGGGGCACCTTCAAGAAAAACGTCCTCACCCATGTGGTGTGCACCTTGCTGGTGATGGTGGTCGCCGGCATCAGCGCGGGCCTGTTGGCCGGACCCATGATGGTGGGCTACATGCGCATGATCGAGCGCGAGACGCGCGGCGAAGCGGTGCAGATCGGCGACGTCTTTCGGGGCTTTGATGACTTTGTGCCCGCCTTTGTGGCGGGGCTCATCAGTTCGCTGGTGGTGTCGTTGGGCTTCATGCTGTGTTTCATCCCCGGCTTGCTGGTCATGGCGCTGCCCCCTGTGGCACTGTTCCTCGTAGCGCGCGGCGAGCGCGATGGCGTCGCGGCTTTCAGCCAGGCCTGGACCATCGTGACCAAGAACCTGGGCTCGGCGTTCTTCTGCTCGCTGGTGCTGGGCATAGTGGGCTCGCTGGGTTTCCTGCTGTGCTGGGTGGGTGCGCTGCTGACGCTGCCGCTGTCCACCATCGGCTCCTACTACATGGCACGCCAGCTGGTGGGCGATGAGCCGGTGGCCCTTCCTCCCCTCTGACCCCGGCCCCGCAGTGGTGCCGGTGGGCAGCCCACCCGCCTGGCAGCCTTTGGGCGGGGGCGATCGGCGGCAGCGACTGGCGTTGGGCCTGGGCTGGCCGCTGGCCATGGCGGCCACGCCCTGGTGGCTGGGTCAGGGCGGGCTGGGTCTGGGTTGCGGGTTTCTTGCGCTGACGGGCATACCCTGCCCGCTGTGCGGCGGCACGCACGCGTGTGCGGCCCTGGTCCAGGGCGATTGGGCGGCCGCCTGGGCGGCCAACCCGGGTGCGCTGGTGTTGCTGCTGTGGCTGTCGCTGCTGGCGGGCCAGGCGGTGGTCGAAGGCGCTCAGGGCCGCCGCCGCGTGGCGCGCTGGCCCTGGTGGCACCCGGCAGTGTTTGCCGTGCTGGGCAGCGGGTTGGTGCTGTCCTGGCTCTCGCGCCTGGCCGGGCTGGTGTAGCCGCTCGTTGGTTGCTACTCACCTCTTCGTGAGGCGACCGCCTTCTAGGGCCGTCTGAGGGCCCTGCGCAGCCGGTGGCCCGCCAACGCCAGCGCCTGCACCACATCCATGCACAAGCATCCCCTCGGGTCAGGTTAGCGCAGCCCCGCGCATCGTTGCGGGGCAGACAGCCCCATGGTGCACAGCCTCCGTGCGCCAGGCTGGTGCATTCAGCTTGTATACCAGTTGGCACGGAACCTGCGATACCGCAGGCAATGACCACCGCCACCGAGATCAGCAACCGCATCATCGAAGCCGTAATGGCCCAAAAGCTCGCGCCCGGCTCCCGCCTGGGCGAGCAGCAGCTGGCCATGCTGTTCGACTGCAGCCGCACCATCGTGCGCGAGGCGCTCACGCGGCTGGCCACACGGGGCATCGTCACCGTCAGTGCCCGGCGCGGCTGGTATGTGATCGAGCCGTCGCAGGACGAAGCGCGCGAGGCCTTTGAGGCGCGCCGCGTGATCGAGCTGGGCCTGCTGCACCAGCTCAAGGTGGTGGACAAGACGGCGCTGCGCCAGCTCAAGAGCCATCTGCAACGCGAAAAGGCCGCGCTGGCGGGCACCGATGTGGGCATGCGCAGCTTCTTGCTGGGAGACTTCCATGTGTGCCTGGCTGAATGCCTGGGCAACAGCCTGCTGGCCGACACGCTGCGCGACTTCACGGCGCGCACCACGCTCATTGCCATGCTCTACCAGTCATCGCACGATGCGGCTCAGAGCTGTGCCGACCATGTGCGCATCGTCGAGGCGCTGGAAGCGGGAGACATTGCCGGCGCCGAGGCACTCATGTCCGAGCACATCGGCACCGTGCAGTCGGCCCTGCGCCTGCAGGCCAGCAGCGACCCGCTGGCCGGGCTGCGCGACGCGCTGGCACCGGTGCGCAAGAGCCCCGCACCAACCACCGCACCAGCCCGCGCGCGCAAGCCCCGCGCCGCCACCAGTTCCATCCCCCCAGCGTCTGACCCAGACGCACCTGCCGACGCATCCACCTACCTAGGAGCCCTGCTATGACCACCGTCCGCACCGTCACTTCGTCCACCCGCCGCCTGACCCTGGGCGTGCTTGCCGCCACCGGCCTCGCAGCGGCCCTGATCGCACCTGCCGCCCACGCGCAGAACGCGCTGGACAACATCCTCAAGGCCAAGGAAATCAAGATCGCCATTCCCACCGACTACCCGCCCTACGGCTTTGTCGGCACGGACCTCAAACCCCAGGGGCTGGACGTGGAGATGGCCAATTACATCGGCGCCAAGCTGGGCGTCAAGGTCGAGCTGATTCCCGTGACCAGCGCCAACCGCATCCCGTACCTGCAAACGCAGAAGGCCGACCTCGTGATCTCCACCCTGGGCAAGAACCCCGAGCGCGAGAAAGTGATCGACTTCACTGCGGCCTACGCACCGTTCTTCCAGGCCGTGTTTGCGAGCAAGAGCCTGAACATCAAGAGCTTTGCCGACCTGGCGGGCAAGACGGTGGCCGTGACGCGCGGCGCCATGGAAGACCAGGAGCTGGCCAAGGTCGCGCCTGCCGGCGTGGACGTGAAGCGCTTTGAAGACCACGCCGCCAGCATTGCGGCCTTTGTGTCGGGCCAGACGCAGGCCATTGCGACCAGCGCATCGACGGCGGGCACCATCATGGTCAAGAACCCCAACCTGGCCACCGAATACAAGCTGCTCCTCAAGGACAGCCCGAACTTCATCGGTGTGGCCAAAGGCGAAGACAAGCTGCGCCTGCGCGTGAACGAAATCATTGCCGAGGCCCGCAAGTCGGGCGACATCGACAAGCTGTCCAACAAGTGGCTGGGTCGTCCTGCGGGTGACCTGCCCCTGTGATGCGGCGCACAGGATGAATTGCTGAAACCCAAGGGCCTGCGGCGCGACAAGCGGCGCAGGGCACAAGCATGCTGATTGCGCTCGATTTTTCTGCCGTCTTCGCGTCGTGGCCGTTGCTGGTGCGTGGCGTGGTCTGGACCATAGCCCTCACCATCGTGGGCACCGTGCTGGGCCTGCTGCTGGGCACGGTCTGCGCCTGGGCGCGTGCGCGCAACCTGGGCCACCGGCCCACTGCGTTGCGCTGGGCCGTGGCCAGCTATGTGGAGCTGGTGCGCAACACGCCTTTCATCGTGCAGCTGTTCTTCCTGTTCTTCGGCCTGCCCGCGCTGGGGCTCAAGCTCTCGCCCGAGTTCGCGTCGGTCTTGGCCATGGTGATCAACCTGGGCGCGTATTCCGCCGAAATCATCCGCGCAGGCATCGAGGCCACGCCACGCGGCCAGATCGAAGCCGCGCACAGCCTGGCGCTGACGCCGGGCCAGACCTTCCGGCGCGTGGTGCTGCCGCCCGCGCTGCAAAAGGTGTGGCCTGCCATGGTCAGCCAGATCATCATCGTGATGCTGGGCTCGGCCGTGTGCGGCCAGATCTCCACGCCCGAGCTGAGCTACGCCGCCAACCTGATCTCCAGCAACACCTTCCGCGCCTTCGAGGCCTTCATCCTGGCCACTGCTGTGTACCTGGTGCTGTCGATGTTGACTCGTCGTCTGCTGATGTGGGTGGGGACCCGATTCTTGGTGGGGAGGTAAATCGAGATGGTTGAATTTTCCCTTTGGGACATCCTGCGCAACCTGCTGCTGGCAGCGCGCTGGACGGTGTCCCTGTCCCTCATCGCCTTCATCGGTGGGGGCCTGGTGGGCCTGGTGCTGCTGGTACTGCGCCTGTCCAAGGTCCGGGGCGTGGACCGCGCGGTGGGCGCTTATGTGCAGGTGTTCCAGGGCACGCCGCTGCTGATGCAGCTGTTCCTGGCCTACTTCGGCATTGCGCTGTTCGGTATCAAGACCTCGCCGTGGACGGCCGCTGCGGTGGCGCTCACGCTCTACACCAGTGCCTACCTCACAGAGATCTGGCGCGGCTGTGTGGCCTCCATCCCCAAGGGGCAGTGGGAGGCGGCGCAGAGCCTGGCGCTCAACTTCGGCGAACAGCTGCGCCATGTGGTGCTGCCGCAGGCGCTGCGCATCGCGGTGCCGCCCACGGTGGGCTTTCTGGTGCAGGTGATCAAGGGCACGGCGCTGGCTTCGGTCATCGGCTTTGTGGAGCTGACCAAGGCGGGCAGCATGATCTCCAACGCCACCTACAAGCCCTTCCTCGTCTACGCCTGCGTAGCGCTGCTGTATTTTGTTTTGTGCTTCCCGGTGAGCCTGGTGGCGCAGTCCCTTGAAAGGAAACTCCATGGCCATCGCCGCTGAAGCCTCCGCAACCAAACCCACCCCTGCGCACGACGGCATCGTGGTGGGTGAGCCGCCCATTGTGGACATCACTGCGCTGCGCAAGTCCTATGGCAGCAATGAAGTGCTCAAGGGCATCGACCTGAAAGTGCAGCGCGGCGAGGTCATCGCCATCATCGGCAAGAGTGGCTCGGGCAAGAGCACGTTGCTGCGCTGCGTGAATGGGCTGGAGGAGTTCCAGGAAGGCGCCCTCAGCGTCAACGGCCAGAAGCTGCTGCACGACAGCCCTGCCGCCATGCGCGCGCTGCGCCAGCAGGTGGGCATGATCTTCCAGAGCTTCAATCTGTTTCCGCACCTCTCTGTGGGCCGCAACATCATGCTGGCGCCCACGCTGGTGAAGGCGCGCGATGCCAAGGCGGCCGAGGCGCAGGCGCGTCAGCTTTTGGCGCGCGTGGGGTTGGCCGAAAAGTTTGACGCCATGCCCGACCAGCTCTCGGGCGGGCAGCAACAGCGCGTGGCCATTGCTCGCGCACTGGCCATGGAGCCGCAGGTGCTCCTGTGCGACGAGATCACCTCGGCGCTGGACCCTGAACTGGTGGGTGAGGTGCTGCGCGTGGTCGAATCGCTGGCGCAAGAAGGCATGACGCTGATGATGGTCACGCACGAGATGGCGTTCGCCCGCAAGGTGAGCGACCGTGTGATCTTCATGCACCAGGGGCGGGTGCATGAGCAGGGCACGCCTGCCCAGCTGTTTGGAAGTCCGCAGACGCCTGAGCTGCAGCAGTTTTTGTCATCGTTGCACGACTGAAATTCATTTGCCGCTGCTTGTACGCACAAAGGCCTGCCCACGCCCTGGAGTTCCAGCGCGGGCAGGCTTTGCGGTTTGGTAGTTGCGCCTACCCCGGCCTCTGGCTCAGGGCAGTTAAGCGTTGGGCAGGGTCAGGACTGCACCCCCTTGTCGAACTCGGCGCGGGACAGCGATCCGTTCTTGTCGGTATCGAGTTCCTTGAAACGTTGGCTGATGGCTGGCAGCGTGGCGGCCTCTTGCGCGCTCAGCTGACCGTCCTTGTTGGTGTCGGCCTTGTCAAATGCGACGGCCGCTGCGGTGGAGACGCCGCCACTGCTGGGCCCCACAGAAAAAGGCGAGCCTGACTGTGCGGTGCTCTTGCTTGCGGGGCCAAATTGGGGAGGAGAGGAAGAGGAGGACGTCTGTGCCTGCAAGGCACCCACACCACCCAGAGAGAGGGCGGCGAAGAGCATCACGCTGCGTGTGTCGAACGAGTAGTGGCGTCGTTGCAGTGCTTTCATGGTGAGCCTGGCTCCTTGGAAGTTGAACAGGGTTGCATTGCACCGCAGCAAAGCGTGCCGCGCCAGCACTCTTGCCTGCTGTTGCCTCACTCTACATTTGCCAGCGCGGTGTAACGCGGCACGCCTGTTGTGTGTAGATGTCCGCACAGTTTGTAGCCAGACGCAAGCGTCCCCTGGTACGCGTTCACACCCCACATGCTCAGGCGCTTGGCCTGACCTGCAGGCCCGTGAACGTCCTACAAGCGGGGGCGGGGTGCGGCAAAACAATGCATCCAAGCATTTCGCTTGATCGCACGTTTTTCTGAAGGAGTTCTCCATGCAAAAGCAAACCGTCTTCGCCGCTCTGGCCGCATTGGCATGCACCGCTGCGCTGGCCCAGGCCCCCGCCAACAGCAATGCGCGCCCTCCGTCCGAGGTGAACCCTTCTGCATCCGGTGGTGCGGCGGCGTCCAAGGCGCAAAACAAGGTGGACACGCGCAGCGCCAACAGCAGCGCCATGCCTGCCAACCCCGCAGCTGGCGACGGACGTGCGGCTCCGGTGGCCGAGATCAACCCCAGCGCTTCAGGCGGCAAGGCCGCAGCCAAGGCCGATGCACGCGTCAATGCGCGCCTGATGGACACCAACGGCGACGGCATGGTGTCGCGCCAGGAGTGGGACACCTACCACGCACATGCATGGGACACCATGAAGCCCACCAACGCTGGCGTATCCACAGCCGACATCGACAAGCTCAACCGCGCCCCCGCTGCGCATTGATCTCGCCGTACGCAGCGCCTTCATAGCGCTGGGCTGTCGCCCTGTGGCGCACCATGCTGTGTGCCACAGGGCGTGGGTTCGCGTAGCGGGCATGCTGCGTGTGGTGGGCAGTCAGTGCTCATGGCGCAGTGCGTAGGGGATTGGAGGCGAAAGGCTTGCACCCGCGTGGCGGTGGCGGAGAATTCGGGGCAGATTCACTGCGGTGGCTTGTGCAGCGCAGAAGCTGGCATCCATCCTCCCGTTTCCTCATCAAGGCTCCCCATGGGCAACCGACTCACAGAAATCGCAACCCGCACCGGCGACGCCGGCACCACCGGCCTGGGCAACAACCAGCGCGTCTCCAAAAACAGCCTGCGCATCCATGCCATGGGCGATGTGGATGAACTCAACTCGCACATCGGCCTGTTGCTGTGCGAGCCGCTGCCCGATGAAGTCCGCACCTTGCTGGTCGAGGTGCAGCACCAGTTGTTCAACCTGGGAGGCGAGCTGTCGATCCCGGGCTTCGAGCTGCTCAAGACCGACGCCGTCTTGGCATTGGACGAAGCTCTGGCCCACCACAACGCCGCGCTGCCGCGCCTGCAGGAGTTCATCCTGCCCGCGGGCACCCGCGCCGCGTCACAGGCCCACGTGTGCCGGACCGTGGCCCGCCGCGCTGAACGCGCCGTGGTCGCCCTGGGCAACGAAGAGGCGCTGAACGACGCGCCGCGCCAGTACC
The DNA here is from genome assembly GCF_056175785.1 of Acidovorax sp. LjRoot204. Taxonomy (NCBI): domain Bacteria; kingdom Pseudomonadati; phylum Pseudomonadota; class Betaproteobacteria; order Burkholderiales; family Comamonadaceae; genus Acidovorax; species Acidovorax sp. LjRoot204. The sequence continues at coordinate 33,568 of NZ_JBGFFF010000004.1, read as the reverse complement.
TCAACCGCCTCTCCGACCTGATGTTCGTGCTCGCCCGCGTGCTCAACCGCATGGATGGCGGTGATGACGTGTACTGGAAAAGCGAGCGCCTGGCCCAGCAAAACGCTACAGAATAGATAGCTACCAGCGCATATTCTTCTAGCGCTTGGGGCCGATTTCATCAAAAATACCCCCAGCCTTTGCCACGGGCGCGTCCCCAGGCCAAGACCGCCGCGCAAGGGCCGCCCCGCCGCGCTGGCGGTGTCCCCCATCCCGGATCGCGCTTGCGATGCGAGAGAAGGGGGAAGGCGCGAAGCGCCTCAGGGGGATGCACTTTATCTCGGTGCGAGGATCGCCATCGTCAGCCGCGACACACAGGTCAGCTCACCCGCTTCGTTGTGCAGATCGATGTGCCACACGTGTGTGGTGCGGCCGATGTGCACCGGCTTTGCCGTGCCGGTCACCCAGCCGCTGGTGGCAGAGCGCAGGTGGTTGGCGTTGATGTCCAGGCCCACGGCGCGGTAGCCCTCCGGCAGGGTGTAGTAGGCGCCGGTGGAGCCCATGGACTCGGCCAGCACCACGCTGACACCGCCGTGCAGCAGGCCAAAGGGCTGGATGGTGCGGTGGTCTACCGGCACGCGGGCGCGCAGAAAGTCGTCACCCACCTCGACAAACTCAATGCCCAGGTGCTCTACGGCGGTGTTGCGGTTGGCGGCCTTCAGCAGGGCCAGGTCGATGGGTTTTTTCCAGATGGGCATGGTGGTCACGGGGCAGGGCCAAGTCAGTGCAAGCCGCTGATTGTGCCAATGCCTGTGGTCCCGCCCTGTGCCGCAGGCGCCTAGGAGCCTGTCCGACTTGGAAGTCGTCGGCTGCGAATCGGCCGCAGCGGTCCATTTTTTACCGTCTTTTTGCCCCATAGCTGGGCTATGGGTCTGCAAATCCGGCAAAAACTGTCCTCGCTGGGGCCGATTCTCGCTATCGACGCTCCAAGTCCGACAGGCTCCTAGCCTCAGCCCACAAACTTCCCGTTGGCGCCCATCACCCCCAGGTCCAGAAAACGCGAGCCCACATACGGCGCGCCGCTGGCGTAGTCGATGGACAGGCCGCCCAGGTCGTTGCTGCGAATGCCTGCGAGGGCGTTGCGCAGCTTGGCGCGGGTCAGGTCGCGGCCGGCGCGCTCCAGGCCCTCGGCCAGCACGCGGGCGTTCACATAGCCTTCAAAGCTGCGGGCCGAGAACTCCTGGTAGCCCAGTGCGCGCATGGCCTTCTGGTAGTCGCGCACCACGGCAAAGCTGGTGCGGGCCGCGTCGGGCAGCACCATCGACAGCGCAATGCCCGAGGCCTTGCCGCCCAGCTGGCGCAGGTTGTCGCCCGACAGCGCCACGCTGGTGGCGGCCAGCGGCGTGCTGGGCGACACTTTCTTGAACTCGTTGACCAGCGTGGCGGTGATGTCGCCCGCCGTGCCCAGCAGCACGGCGTTGGGCTTGGCAGCCACGGCCTTGCCCACCACATCCGCCACCTGGGCGCCTTGGGCGTCGAGCTTGAAGGCCTTGGGTGCGGGCTGCTTGGCGGCGGCCATGGCCTTGGTCACATCGGCCTGAAACTCGCGGCCAAAGGCCGTGTCCTGGTACACGACAGCCAGCTCGGTGATGCCCATGGACACCAGCTTTTGCGCCAGGCGCTGGGCTTCGTCGGTGTAGCTGGCGCGCACGTGGAACACCGAGCGGTACTCGGCCTTGCGCAGCGAGGTGGCGCCGCTTTGCGGGGCCACATAGGGGATCTGCGCCTCGTCCACCAGCGGCAGGATGCGCTGGTTGTTGGCCGTGCCCATGCAGGAGATCAGCGAGACCACGTTGGCGTCGGCAATCAGCTTTCGCACGTTGTCTTCGGAGCGCGCGGCGTCGTAGCCGTCGTCCAGTGCCAGCAGCTTGATCTCGCGGCCATGGATGCCCTTGGCGTTGGCCTGTGCAATGCCCGCATCCAGCCCTTGCTTCAATTCCTTGCCCAGGCTGGCCAGTGCGCCGGTCATGCCGATGGAGCAGCCAATGGTCACGCTCTTGGCGTCCATGGGGTCCTGCACGCCCACGGCGCGCGAAGAGGTGGCAAGCAGCAGGCCGGTGCTTGCGGCCACAAGGGATTGGGTGAACTGACGGCGTTGCATGGTCAAAAAAACTCGCAGGCAAAAAAGCCACCAGCCCCGGATGGGGGCTGGTGGAGGGTGGACTGGGGGAGGTCGATAGACCTAGGGTTAACCCTGATTTTATCTACCCAGGCTGGCAATTGGCTGTCAAAGGCCTGGCAGGGCCTGGGGCGCGCGCCGCGTCCCCTTGTGCCGAATTTGCCCTTTGTGGCCCTTGCGCCCTTATGCCGCGCTGGCCGGGCCTGCTGGCGCGCGCATGCTGCCCGTCTCCACATACCGCTGGTGCCACGACAAGGCCTCGTTCAGCAGGTGCGGCGTGTGCTGGCCCACGGCGCCCCGTTTGGCGCGGGCCACATAGTCGTGCAGTGCGGGGCGGAAGTCCGGATGCGCGCAGCGGTCGATGATGATTTCGGCGCGCTGTGTGGGCGAATGGCCGCGCAGGTCGGCCAGGCCTTGTTCGGTGACGAGGATCTGCACATCGTGCTCGGTGTGGTCCACATGCGAGGCCATGGGCACGATGCACGAGATGCTGCCGTTCTTGGCCAGCGACGGCGTCATGAAGATCGACAGGTAGGCATTGCGCGCAAAGTCGCCCGATCCGCCGATGCCGTTCATGATGGCCGAGCCCATCACATGCGTGGAGTTCACGTTGCCATAGATGTCGGCCTCGATCATGCCGTTCATTGCGATCAGGCCCATGCGGCGGATCAGCTCTGGGTGGTTGCTGATCTCCTGCGGGCGCAGCACGATGCGCTGCTTGTAGTAGTCGATGCGGTCGTTGAAGTCCTGCATGGCTGCAGGGCTCAGCGACAGCGCCGTGGCCGAGGCGCTGGCCAGCTTGCCCGAGCGCAGCATGTCCAGCATGCCGTCCTGCAGCACTTCGGTGTAGGCCGTGAGGTTGTCGAACGGGCCGTTGTTCAGCCCTGCCAGCACCGCGTTGGCGATGTTGCCCACGCCCGACTGCAGCGGCAGCAGGTCTGCGGGCAGGCGGCCCTTTTTCACCTCGTGCTGCAGGAAGTCGATGATGTGGCCCGCGATGCGGTTGGAGGTGTCATCGGGCGCGGCGTACACGCTGTTGCGGTCGGGCTGGTTGGTCATCACCACGGCGATGACCTTGCTCGGGTCGCAGCGCAGGTAGGGCTCGCCAATGCGCTCATCAGGCCGTGTCATGGGGATCGGCTTGCGGTGCGGCGGTACATCGGTGCCGTAGTAGATGTCGTGCATGCCCTCCAGCTGCGGGTTGTGCCAGGCATTCACTTCGAGGATGACCTTGTCGGCCTGGTCCAGCCAGGTCTTGTTGTTGCCCACCGAGGACGAGGGGATCAGCCGCCCGTCGGGCAACACGCCCGCCACCTCGACCACCGCCACATCCAGCTTGCCCAGAAAGCCGAACCACACAAACTGCGCCACGTGCGACAGGTGGATGTCCACGTACTGCATCTGCCCCGCGTTGATCTGGCGGCGCACCGTGGGGTCGGACTGGTAGGGCAGGCGCATCTCGATGCCGTCTACCTGGGCCAGCGCGCCGTCCAATTCGGGTGCGGTGCTGGCGCCTGTCCACAGCCCGATCTTGAAGCCATGGCCCTGCGCGTTCAGGCTCTCGATGCGGCGCGCCAGTGCGCCGGGCACGGCCTTGGGGTAGCCCGCGCCGGTGAATCCGCTCATGCCCACATGGGCACCGGCAGGAATCAGGGCGGCCGCCTCGTCGGCGGTCATGGTGCGGGAGAGAAAGTCGGGGTACAGCACCCGATCGGCCAGGGACATGAACAAACTCCGCAAAAAGAAAAAAGCCACCCGCCCGGTGAGCGGATGGCCCTGTGGACAAAACCCAGGATGCTAGCCTTCGTTCCTTACAAATTAAGGGTTAACCCTTACAAATGCGGTTCGGTCCGGCCACATCCACAGATTACGCCGCTTTGCGGTTGAGCAGCGCGTACAGCAGGATCGCCCCGAACGTGGCGGTGCCGATGCCGCCCAGCGCGAACTGGCCGAACTTGAGCGTGAAGTCGCCCGTGCCCAGGATGAGGGTGATGGCCGCGACGATGAGGTTCTTGTTCTGTGAAAAGTCCACCTTGTTGTCCACCCAGATCTTGGCACCCGCCACCGCGATCAGGCCAAACACCACGATGGACACGCCGCCCATCACCGGCAGCGGAATGGTCTGGATCAGTGCGCCGAACTTGGGGGAAAAGCCCAGCACCAGCGCAAACACACCCGCCAGCAGGAACACGGCGGTGGAATAGATCTTGGTCGCCGCCATCACGCCGATGTTCTCGGCATAGGTGGTCACGCCCGTGCCGCCTGCGCTGCCACTGACCATGGTGGCAATGCCGTCACCGATGAACGCGCGGCCCATGTAGCGGTCCAGGTTCTGGCCGGTCATGGCCGTCACGGCCTTCACGTGGCCCAGGTTCTCGGCCACCAGGATGATGGCCACGGGCGCGATCAGCAACATGGCATTGCCGCTGAACTGCGGGGCTGCAAAGTTCGGCAAACCAAACCACGCAGCGTTGGCCAGTGCGGTCAGGTCCATGGGCTTGCCCAGGCCCAGGCCGTTGGTCAGTACCGCATAGATGATGCTGGCCACGATCAGCCCCACCAGGATCAACAGGCGCTGCACCATGCCGCGCGTGAGCACGGCCACCAGGCCTACGCTCACAAAGGTCACCACCTGCATCCAGCTGTCAAAGTTGCTGGCCGCCATGTTCTTGATGGGAATGCCCGCGAGGTTCAGCCCGATCACCGCCACCACCGAGCCGGTGACCACGGGCGGCATGAAGCGCTCGATCCAGCCCGTGCCAATCGCCTGCACCAGCGCTCCGATGAGCGTGTAGACGAGGCCACACGCAATGATGCCGCCCAGCGCCACGCCGATGTTGGCATTGGCTCCCTGGCCCGCATAGCCCGTGGCCGCAATCACCACGCCAATGAACGCAAAGCTGGAGCCCAGGTAGCTGGGCACCTTGCCGCCGGTGACGAGGAAGAAGATCAGAGTGCCGATGCCGCTCATCAGGATGGCCACGTTCGGGTCAAAGCCCATCAGGATGGGCGCCAGCACCGTGGCGCCAAACATCGCAATCACGTGCTGCACGCCCATCACCGCCGTCTGCGGCCAGGGCAGCCGCTCGTCCGGCGCGATCACGCCGCCTTGTTGCAACACATCAGCGCTTTTCACACGCCAGTTCATGAATCCCATGTGGTTGTTCCTTGTGGTTGAGGCGCGAATGCTAGTGGATGCGGCCAGGGTGGGGGACGAGCATCCCGGGCGGGTTACGATGCCCCCGCCCCCGCGAGGCACCCCGCACCGTTGCCCAGACCCTCACTGCCATGTTTCCTGCACCCACTTGCCCCTCGTGCCGCCAACCCATGCAGGCGCACCGCTTTGCCAGCAACCTGGGCGATTCGCTGGAGCTGGACATCTGCTTTGCCTGCCAGGGCCTGTGGTTTGACCGGCACGAGAACCTCAAGCTCACGCCCCAGTCCGTGGTCGAGCTGTTTCGGCTGCTGCACGAGCACCGTGTGGACCAGCACCAGGCCCTGGCCGAGAGCATGGCCTGCCCGCGCTGCAACACCAGCCTGGCCAAGGGTTACGACGTGGTGCGCAGCGGCCGCTATATGGTGTACCGCTGCGGGCGACAGCATGGGCGCTTCAGCACCTTCTCGTCCTTCATGGTCGAAAAAGGCTTTGTGCGCCACATGACGCGCCCCGAGATCGACGACCTGGCCAAGCGCGTGGGCGCCATCTACTGCACCAGTTGCGGCGCCCCTGTGGACATCCGCAAGGACCACGCCTGCCCCTACTGCCGCGCCGCGTTCTCCCTCATCGACCCCCAGGCCGTGGTGCGCGCCATGGAGGGCTATGCCGCCGCGAGCGCCAAGGCACCGGCGGCGCCGGCATCGCCCGTGGACATTGGCGACGCCCTGGTGGCCCTGGAGCGCGACCGCACCCGGGCCGAGCGGGAGCGCCAGAAGCGGGCGTTCACCACGGCCAGCAGCGACGCCAATGACAGCTCATTCACCGGAGACCTGCTGGCCGCCGGGGTGGCGCTGGTGTGGGCGCTGGTGAAAGACTAGGGATTCAGCGTCGCGCTGGCCGCAAGCCCCGCCAGTGCATTGACATACCGCAGCACGCGCTGCGGTCATTCACGACAGACTGGGGCAGACCGTTCAGAATGGTCCAAGAACCTGTTCTGAGGCCCCGAGGTCCTTGCCCTGGGCCACCCACGCAACCGTGGCGCCTGCAGCCACTGGAGGAGCGCCCCGTGCCGCAGTCCCCCACCAGACGCCCAGCCCGATCGCCGCGCAGCCCTGCGCCACCGGCGCGTGCGCTCCACCGCACCGGCAGCCTGCTGCAGCGCGCGCAGCTGCCCCCCGTGCCCAGCACCTTGCTCATCCCTTTGGCCGCCCGCGCCCACGGCGGGCGCTATTTCCCCTGGCTCGACTGCCACGATGCCGTGGCCCAGGCCTTGCTGACCCAGTTGGGTGCCGATGTGAGCAGCACCCTGGACGACCTGCCCACGGTGCTGCATGTGCTGTGGCGCACCCGCGCCATCAAGGAGGCGGGGCGCGCCTTTTTTGCCGAGCACCCGCAGGCCCTGGGCGTCAACCTGGGGTGTGGCCTCACGCACCACTTTCAGTGGCTGGACACGGGGGCCAACCAGTGGCTTGATGCGGACCTGCCTGCGGTGATGGCGCTGCGCAAGCCCCTGTTGCCGCCGCAGTGCCCGCGCATGCGCCATGCCGATCTGGACCTGTCGCAACCCGGCTGGTGGCAGCGGCTCGGGCTGCCCGCGCAGCGCACCGCACCCCCGGTGCTGCTGGTGTGTGAGGGCGTGTTGATGTACCTGCCACCCGCGCAGGTGCACGCCGTGCTGGCCGAGTTTGCGCAGCACGCGCCACCGGGCTCGCGCATGGTGCTGGATGTGATGACGCGCCAGGCCGTGGGTTGCGCGGCCCGCCACGCCAGCGTGGGGCCTACGGGCGCGGAGTTTCGGTGGGGGGTCGGCCGCATGGCAGAGCTGGCGGCCGTGCACCCGCGCCTGCAGTTGCTGCGCGAGCAAAGCGTGGCGGAGGGCTACGGCTGGGCCGGTATTGCCATGGACATGTGGTGGCGCCCCTGGCTCGGTGCGCCGCTGTATGGCCTGGCCACGCTGGGGGTAAGTGACAGCCCCCCCTGAGCCGCTTCGCGTCGTCCCCCTGAGGGGGACGCCACCGGTGGCCTGGCACAGCCAGTTGCACGGTGGCGCTGGCGTGGGGCGCGCCCGTTGCAGAGGTTGGCTACGGCCTGAGCGTCAGTGCGCGCATCCATTGGGGTGCCTTGCCCGTCAGCTGCCCCACGATGGCCGCCTGCAGCGGTGGCAGGCGCCGCGCGCCCTGCAGCACCAGTTGCCGCAGCAGGCGGGGCACCGGGCGGGCGTCGGTGTACAGGCGCACGATGGCGTTGGTGCCCTGGTAGATGGGCCAGGCGTGGCGGTGGTGGCCCTGGGCGTAGGGGGCCAGGGCGTCGGCGCTGCCAATGTCCTGCCCGCGCTGGCGGGCGCTGACCAGCGCGGCCGTGAGCCGCTCCACCCCCGCCAGCCCCAGGTTGTAGCCATGCGCCGTGACCGGGTGCATGCCCACGGCGGCGTCGCCCAGCAGCGCGCAGCGGTGGCCCGCAAAGCGCTGGGCATACACGGCCACCAGCGGGTAGGCATGGCGCTCGCCCACCAGCGCCATGGGTCCCAGCCGGTCGTTGAACTGGGCCTGCACCTGGGTGGCAAAAGCCTCGGGGCTTTGGGCCATCAGCGCGGCGGCGTCGGCCGCGCCCGCCGTGACCACCACCGAGCACAGCGCTTGTCCAGTCTGTGGGTCATCGGGCAGGGGCAGCACGGCCAGTGTGCGGTCGTAGCCAAAACATTCGTGCGCCACGTTGCCGTGGGGCAGTGCGTGGCGCATGCGGCAGACGATGACGGTGCGGCCAAAGTCGGTCATGTCCGCGCCAAGGCCCAGTTGGCGGCGCGTGGCCGAGAAGCGGCTGTCGGCGGCCACCAGCAACGGGGCCGTGAGGCGCTGGGGCGTGGCGTGGTCGCCAGGGCCCGTGTGGGAGGGCACGCAGTCCAGCTCGGCATGGCCGGGCAGCGCGGCCACGCGGGTGACCTGGGTGCCGGTGAGCAGGCGCACGCCCGGGGTGCTCGCAGCCACCGCGTAGGCCGTGCGCCGCAGCGCGTGGTTGGGCACGATGAAGCCCAGGGCGCCGGGAGCCGACACATCGCCGTGGGTGCCGCTGGCCGCGTTCAGTTGCAGCGCGCTGTGGCGGCCCAGCGGGCCGTCGTGCACCTGGGCCTCGGCAATCTGGCCCACCTCGTGGTCGGCCAGGTGCGCCCAGCTGCCCAGCCGCCGCAACGTTGCCTGGCTGGGGTGGGTGAGGGCGATTTCGCGGCCGTCAGGTGCGGGCTGTGCCAGCGCGCGGTCGCCCTGCTGCTCCACCACGGTGGCGGTGAACCCGGCCTGCGCCAGGGAGATGGCCAGCGACAGGCCCGCCGGGCCTGCGCCGACGATGAGCACGTCGCTGTGGTGGGTGGTCATGGCGGGATGAATACAGGGTGACAAGGGGCCCGCCCCGGGTCGGGGAGGCCGCGCGCCATTGTGGGCGGGCGGGTCTGGGCACGCTTTGCCCTGCGTCAAGCCATGGCGTGGTGGCGCTATCTAATTAATAGCTGCTAAGGCATATGGTTCTAGCGCCTGGGGGCTAAAACAATCCGAACTCAGTCTCTGGCTGCCTTGCGCGGGGTTTTGCTGGACTTCTTTTTGGCCGGGCCTGCCTTCTTGCCGCGCAGGTGCAGCACCCAGGTGACCAACAGCCACAGGTAGCCCGCCGGGATGCTGTACGCCGCAAAAGCCGCCAGCGACAGCGGTGGTGCGGTGATGGAGCGCGGGTTGGCAATGGTCTCCAGCAACTGGCGCGTGCCGGTGCCCAGCGTGGGCGTGGCGTGCTGGGTGCCCGAGCGGGCCATGAGGGCGCCCATGAAGGTGAAGAACTCCATCAGCAGCGCGCCGATCAGAAAACAGGCCAGCAGGGCCATCAGCTGTGCAAACGCCCGCCGGTTGCCCTTGGCCAGGAACACGATCGCCGACACCAGCCACAGCGCGGGCAACAACAGGACCAGGGCGGGCCAGGCGGACAGGAGAGTGGACATGGGAGACACGGCAGGTAGCAACAGGCAGCAGGGGCCGCTGGTGCGGGCACCAGCGATTCATCGGCAGGGCGCCTCCAGGAAGGCGGTCGAGTGCGGATGATAGAGGCTGCCTGTCACCGGCTGATTCCGGCGGGGCGCGCGACCCGTCTGCCACCACCGGCCGGCGCTTACGCCGCCACAAAGTCGGCCACGGCCTGCAGCACCTCCGCCTGCTGCAGGATCTTGCGGTGCCCCAGCCCCTCGGTGGCCAGCAGCGCGGCACCCGGAATGTGGTCGCGGTAGGCCTCGCCGTCGGCAAAGCGGTTGATGCGGTCGCCCCGGTCGTGCACCACCAGCGTGGGCAGTGCAATGCGCGGGCCCACGGCGGGGGGCTCGAACTGTCGCATCAGGATGCCCTCGCGCGCCTCGATGCGCCGCTGCATGGCGGCGCGGGTGCGTTCGGACAGGCCAAACACCTGCGCGAACAGGCGCGTGTATTCGTGCGGCGAGGCGGGCGGCGCCAGCAGCACCAGCCGCCCGGTGGCCAGGCCCCGGCTGGCCGCATGGGCCGCTGCGTTGGCCGCCAGCGAATGGGCCACCACGGCGTGGGGCGCCGAGTCCTGCGCGTGCAGGCGGGCGGTGGCGTATTCGATGGCACGGGCGAACTGCGGCAGGTTGCTCACGCGGCCCCGGCTGCCGCCGTGTGCGGGCAGGTCCACCAGCACCGGGCGCAGGCCGCGGGCGGCCAGGGCGTCGGCCAGCGGCAGCATCTGGCGCGCATGCCCGCCCCAGCCGTGCAGCAGCAGCACCGTGGGGCCGTGCGGCTGGGCCTGGGGCAGGTACAGCGTGATCTCGGCGTCTTCAAACGCCAGGCGCTCCGTGCGCCAGTGGCCCGGTGGCACGGCGCTGCGGCCCGGTTTGCGCAGGGGCAGGGGCGTGCCAAACAAGCGGTAGGCCGCGCGCACGGCCAAGGTGGGCCACAGGCGTTCGGCCGTGCCCAGCGCCACACGCAGCAGGCGCATGCCGGGGTGCTCGCCGTAGAAGCTGGACGGGGCCTGCAGCGCGGCGGATGGGGAGGTGTTCATGGTGGGACTCCAGGAGGGAGATGGGGGTAGATGGGGGAGGTGGACCGGGTGGACGGTCAGTAAAAGATCCAGTCCCGGTTGCTGCGCGGGAGGCTGGTGAGGGTGCTGCGTAGCGACCGGATGGCGCCCACTGCGGCCGCAATGGCGGCAATGCCCAGGATGATCAACATGGTGGTTCCTTTCTTCGCACGGTTGTGCGAAATTGGGGCATAAAAAAACAAGAGCACTCCCTGGCACACCACCGCGTATCAAGCGGGGGAGGGGAGATAACTCTTGACGAGGCGCGCCCAGGACGCCTCGGTGCGTGCCACTGCCTGCGGATCGCGCAGGAAGCGAACGTCGTGCAACAAGCCCATGATCAGGCCATAGATCTCGCCCACCAGCTGGTCGGGGGATGTGTCGGCCGCCAGGTGCCCGGCCTCGATGGACTGGATCACTGTGCGGCGCAATGCGGCGCGCCAGCGGGTGATTTCAGCGTGCAGCAGGTCGCGCAGCTCGCCCTCGCGGTCGTCCAGCTCGAAGGCGCCTGCGGTGTAGATGCAGCCCGTGAAGGCCTCCACGTCGCGCGTGCGGGCAATCCAGCGGCGCAGGATCTCCTGCAGGCGCGGCAGGCCCTTGGGCTGCTGCATGGCGGGCACGAACACGTCGGCCAGAAAGCGACGGCCAAACTCCTCGATCACCGCTTTTTGCAGCGCCTCGCGCGAGCCGGCCCGCGAAAACACGCCGCTCTTGGACAGGCCCACGCGGTCGGCCACGGCCTGCAGCGTGATCGACTCCAGCCCCTCGGCCGCAGCAAGGTCCAGCGCCGCGCCGACGATGGCGGCGCGGGTGAGTTCGGCTTTCTGGGTTTTGGCGTCCATGGGCGCAATTTAGCACGATTGTGCGAAATAAGACAATCCCCGCGCTGTCAACCGGGCGACGGGTGTGGCTGGCCTCTGCCGGGCGCCGCTGGTACGCTGCGTCGCCATGGAGACAACACACAACACCCCGCCCTACATTCCCCAGATCCGCCTGTACCAGAACTGGCTGCGCGACCAGCGCGGTCTGCAGTTCGACAGCTACGACGCGCTGTGGCGCTGGTCCACCACCGACCTCGACGCCTTCTGGCAGAGCATCTGGGACTACTTCCAGCTGCAGTCGCCCACGCCCCACACGGCCGTGCTGGCAAAGAACACCATGCCCGGCGCTTTGTGGTTCCCCGGTGCGCAGGTCAACTACGCACGCCAGGCGCTGCGGCATGTGGATGCCGCCCACGCGGCGGGCCTGCCCGCCATCATCAGTCGCAACGAAAAGGGCCAGCACCGCGAACTGAGCTGGCCTGAGTTGCGCCGCCAGGTCGCGTCGCTGGCGCTGCACCTCAAGGCCCAGGGCATCCAGCCCGGCGACCGCGTGGCCGCCTACCTGCCCAACGTGCCCGAGGCCATGATCGCCTTCCTGGCCACGGTGAGCATCGGCGGCGTGTGGAGCATCTGCGCGCCGGACATGGGCACGCATGCGGTGCTCGACCGCTTCCGCCAGATCGAGCCCAAGGTGCTGATCGGCGTGGACGGCGTGAGCTATGGCGGCCGCGACCACGACCGCCGCCCCATGCTGGCCGAGCTGCGCGAGGCCCTGCCCAGCGTGCAGCACGCGGTGCTGCTGGGCAATCTGGATGCTTCTGTTTCAATAGCTGGCTGGGCAAGCTGGACTACCGCTACCGCCCAAAACGATGCAGAAACGGCGGCCTTCGAGCCGATGTGGCTGCCGTTTGACCACCCTCTGTGGATCGTCTACTCCAGCGGCACCACCGGCCTGCCCAAGCCCATCGTGCACGGCCACGGCGGCACGGTGCTGGTGGCGCTGCAGCTCAAGGTGCTGCACAACGACATCGGCTGCAGCTACGAGGCCAACAGCTTTGGCGAGCGCTACCACTGGTACAGCTCCACGGGCTGGGTGATGTGGAACGCACAGCTCAGCGGCCTGCTGTCGGGCACCACCTGCGTGATCTACGACGGCAACCCCGGCGGCAGCAAGGACCACCCCGACTGGGGCGTGCTGTGGCGCTTTGCGGCCGAGACGGGCGTGACCTTCTTCGGTGCGGGCGCGGCGTTTTTTGCCAACTGCATGAAGGCGGGCATCACGCTCGCGGACTATGGCGACTTGACGCGCATCCGCGCTTTGGGAACGACCGGTTCGCCGCTGTCGCCTGAGGTGCAGGAGTGGGGCACGGCGCAGTTCGAGACGCTGGGCACGCACGACATCTGGTGGAACAACATCTCGGGCGGCACGGATTTCTGCGGCGCCTTCATCGGCGGCAACCGCGAGATGCCACAAGTCGCTGGTGAGATGCAATGCCGCATGTTGGGCGCGGCCGTGGAGTCGTGGGACGCCGAAGGCCGCCCCGTGCAGGACGCGGTGGGGGAGCTGGTCTGCGCGCAGCCCATTCCGTCGATGCCTTTGTTTCTGTGGGGCGACAAGGACGGCAGCCGCTACCTGTCGAGCTATTTCGACATGTACCCCGCAGGCCACGGCCGCCAGCCCGGCGGTGGCGACGGCCCCGCGAGCATGGGCGCGGTGTGGCGACATGGCGACTGGCTCAAGATCGGCGCCAACGGCGGCTGCGTGATCTATGGCCGCTCTGATGCCACCATCAACCGCCACGGCCTGCGCATGGGTACGAGCGAGATCTACAGCGCGGTCGAATCGCTGCCCGAAGTGCTCGACAGCCTGGTGGTGGACCTGGAATACCTGGGCCGCGAGAGCTACATGCCGCTGTTTGTGGTGCTGCGCCCCGGCTACGCGCTGGACGATGGCCTGCGCGCGCGCATCAACGGCGCCGTGCGCACGGCCCTGAGCCCACGTTTTGTGCCCGACGACATCTTTGCCGTGGCCGAGGTGCCACGCACCTTGAGCGGCAAGAAGCAGGAGCTGCCCATCAAGAAACTGCTGCTGGGCCAGCCCATCGAAAAGGTGGTCAACAAGGACGCGATGGCCAACCCGGGATGCCTGGATTGGTATGTGGCGTTTGCGGCGCAGCGGGCGAGTGTGCTCCAAAAATAATAGCTGATAGCGCTTATTGAATAAGCGCTAGCGCCTTGTTTGGGTGCAAGAGTGAGTGCGGCGCTGAGGCGTGCTGCACCCCAGGGAGTCAGTCCAGCTTCGCGCCAGACGCCTTGATCAGCCGCTCCCACACCGGGCGTTCCTTGTTCATGGCCGCGGTGAACAAAGCCGGTGAGCTCTTTTGCACGTCAAAGCCCATGGCCGTGATGCGCTGCGCCACATCGGGATGCTCGGTGGCTTTGCGCACCTCGGCCGCAACGCGCTCCAGGATGGCGGGCGGTGTGCCTGCGGGGGCTCCAAACGCCAGCCAGCCCGCCACGCGGTAGGCCTCGTCGTTCAGGCCCTGTTCGCCCAGTGTGGGCACGTTGGGCAGCGTGCCCATGCGGCGCTCGCCGCTCACGCCAATGGCCTTGAGCTTGCCGGCGTCGATGTGCGCCTTGACTTGCAGTGCACTCGCAAAAGCAATCTGGATCTGCCCGCCCAGCAGGTCCTGCACCATGGGCGCCTCGCCCCGGTAGGCCACGTGGCTCATGTCGGCGTTCTGCGACTGGCTCATGTACGCGCCGGCCAGATGCGGGTAGGCACCCGTGCCGTAAGAACCATAGGCCACCTTGCCTTTGTTGGCGGCGATGTATTTCAGCAGCTCAGGCCCCGTGGCCACCGGCACGCTGGGGTGGGCCACCAGCACCAGGGGCGCGATGGCGATCTGGTAGATGGGCGCGATGTCCTTCTCGGGGCTGTAGGGCAGCTTGGTGTACAGGAACTGGTTGGTGAGCATCGAATTGCTCAGCGCCAGCAGCAGGGTGTAGCCGTCCGGCGCGGCCTTGGCCACCGCGTCGGTGCCGATGATGCCGGCCGCGCCGGGCTTGTTGTCGATGACCATGGGCTGGCCCAGGCCCACGGCCATCTTCTCGGCCAGCACGCGCGCCAGCACGTCGGTGGCGCCGCCGGGGGCGAAGGGCACCACCACCTTGATGGGCTTGTTGGGGTAGGCGGCCTGCGCCCAGGCGGCGGTGCCGGTGCAGGCGGTGGCAGCGGCCAGCGCGGCAGCGCCGAGCCAGGAACGGCGGGTCAGGGGGAAGGGCATGCGTTGTCTCCTGTCGTGGTTATTAGCAATGAGAAATCGAACGGGCTCCACCAGACATGGTGGTGGGCCGGAGCCTGGCTGTCACGCCATGGGCTTATGCGGTCTTGGGGCCCCTGGGGCGGGGCCGGTGGTGACGCGCACGGTGAGGGGCAGGGGCGCGAGCACTTCGCGCAGGCGGGCCTGCAGCGCGTCGGCGTCGGCGTCGGGGCCCGGGGCCACGGTCACGCGCACGGCGTTGTCGCCCTCGGGCTGTACCTGGGGACGGAGGCCGTCCGTGGCTTGTCCGCACACCCCATCGACCAGCGCTTGCACCGTGTGGCAGGCCGCGCGCTGGCGCAGATCGGGCTTGTAGATCTTGCCCACGTTGGTCACGGGCATGGTCTGCAGCACCTGCACCCAGCGCGGGCGGGCCACGGCCTCGTCCACGCGTTCGGCGGTGAAGGCCAGCAGTTCGGCCTCGGTCACAGCCGGTGCACCGGGCACCAGCGTGGCGTAGACCACGGGCAGCTCGCCCGCATAAGCATCGGGCGCGCCCACGGCGGCGCACAGCTGCACGGCGGGGTGGGAGCCCAGCGCGTCCTCGATCACCTTGGGGTCGATGTTGTGGCCGCTGCGGATGATGAGGTCCTTGGAGCGGCCGCTCAGGTGTAGGCGCCCTTGCTCGTCCACAAAGCCCAGGTCGCCCGTGGCCAGCCAGCCGTCCGGCGTGAACGCCTTGGCCGTGTCGGCCGCATCGAGAAAGCCCGAGAACAGGTTGGGCGACTGGAACAGCACCATGCCCGGCTGGCTGGGCGGCAGGTCCTGGTCGGACGCGTTGCCCTGCGCATCCAGCGCCACGATGCGCAGCTGGGTGTACGGCAGCCGCCAGCCCACGCAGCCTGCGGGCGCGTTGACGCCCGGTGGGGTGATGGTGGAGATGCCCGCCATCTCCGTCATGCCCAGGCTTTCGTGGATGTGCAGGCCAAACAGGCGCTCAAACCGCGCTGCCAGCTCGGGCGCGAGGATGGCAGCACCCGTGCGGCAGTAGCGCAGCGTGGAGATATCGGCGCCGCCCAGCGGCACATTGGCCAGTGCCGCCAGCACCGTGGGCACGGCGGACAGGTAGGTGCAGCGGTAGCGCTCCACCAGCCGCCAGTAGTTGGCGATCACCTCGCGGTTGCGGAACAGGCCGGTGGTGGGGATGATGGTCTCCACCCCCGCAGACAGCGCCGCGAGCGAGCCCGGCAGCACGCCTGCCACATGGAACAGCGGGTAGCCGTTGATGCCCACGTCCTCGGGCCGTATGCCCTGCATCTGCACGCTGCCCCAGGCGGTGAACACCTGCGCGCCGTGGCTGTGGCGCGCGAGCTTGGGCGCGCCCGTGGTGCCGCCGGTGTGAAAGTAGGCCGCAATGTCGGTGGCAGCAATGTGGCGACCGCTCACCAGGTGGTCGCCGGGGTGCTGTTGGCGCGCAGCCAGATCCACCACGCTAGCGGGCAGGGCAGGCGCTGCTTCGGGGGCTTCATCGTGCGGGGCCACGCGCAGCACGGTGGTCAACGTGGGCACCAGGGCGCGCAGGCGCAGCGCCTTGCTCCAGTAGCCCACATCACCTTCGCCGCCATAGGCAATCAGCACCTTTGCACCCGCCAGGGTCATCATGGCCGCGATCTTCTCGTCGGTGAGCATGGGGTTGAGCGGTTGCACGATGCCCGCCGCCTCGCCGCCCCACAGGGCCAGGTGGTATTCCAGGCAGCCGGGCAGCAGCACGGCCACGGCGTCTTGCGGGCCCACGCCCAGGTGGTACAGAAGGTTGGCCGTCTGGTGGATGCCGGTGAGCAGCTGCGCATACGACCAGCGGATGGGTTCAACAGTCGGGTCGGCCGTGGGCAGAAAACTCAGCGCTGTCTTGTCGCCAAACGCTGCGGCCGAGTTGACAAAGATTTCGTAGGTGCTCTGCACCGGCAGCGCCTCGGCCAGGGGGCGGGCTTCGATCCGCTCCACATCCTGCAGGCTGCGCACCGGGGCACCCGGGGCAAAAGGACTGTGCAGTGGGGGCAACGAGGGGTGGCGCATGGGGTTGTCTCGGGTCTTGTGGGGAATCAGGTCGGTCACCGACGGTGCACATATGCGGCGTCGTCCTACCTGGCGGCCGTCGCCGCTTGCCCACAGTCTGTCCGTGTGCCAGCGCAAAAGCAGTCACGCAGATGTCAGGGCAGGTCTTCAGGGCATACAGGCGATCCGCTGCGCGATGGACAACAGGCTCTTGACGCGCCGGTGACGCTGCAGCACACCCATAATGGACCTTGTTGATTGCCACTGCGCGCCCCGCTGCGCGCCTTTACTTCATGAACACACCGCAGCCGCCCAAACGTTTTTCGATGATCCGTGAGTTCCACCTGGCCGACTGGTTCACGCTGGGCAACGCGGTCTGCGGCGTGGGCGCGCTGTTCTCGGTCATGTCGTACCTGGAGACCAGCAATGTGGTGCATGTGTACTTTGCATGTGCCCTGGTGCTGGCCGCGCTGATCTTTGATGTGCTGGACGGCCGCATCGCCCGCTGGCGCCAGAAAAGCTCGGCCATGGGCCGCGAGCTGGACTCGCTGGCGGATGTGATCTCGTTTGGCGTGGCCCCGGCCATCATTGCCTATGGGTGCGGCATGCAGGGCCTGTACGACCGCATCGTGCTGGCCTACTTTGTGGCCTGCGGCGTGTCGCGCCTGGCGCGCTACAACGTCACCGCCGAAACCCTGTCGGGCGACGATGGCAAGGTCAAATACTTCGAGGGCACCCCCATCCCCACCTCCATCGTGCTGGTGGGCCTGCTGGCCCTGGCCGCCTGGCTGGGCGCAGTGCGCGAGAACCTGTGGTTTGGCAAGCTGCTGATCGGCGGCTTCACGCTGCACCCGCTGGTGCTGCTGTTTGCGGTGTCGGGGTCGCTGATGATCAGCCGGATTCGGATTCCGAAGCTCTGAGCCGCTGGCTAGCGCGTCCTTTCTTTGTGGATGTTGAACACCATGGCACTCCAAAAAATCGCAGCGTTCTCCGACGGCCCCCAGGGCGGCAACCCCGCCGGCGTATGGATCGGTGACGCGCTGCCCAGCCCCGCAGACATGCAGCGCATCGCCGCTGAGGTCGGTTTTTCTGAAACTGCGTTTGCCGCCCCGCTGGGCGATGGCCGCTGGCGGGTGCGCTACTTTGCGCCCGAGAGCGAGGTGCCCTTCTGTGGCCACGCCACGATTGCCCTGGGCGCCGCGCTCGCGCAGCGCGAGGGAGACGGCGTGTTTGCGCTGTCGCTGAGCCAGGCCGAGATCACGGTCGAAGGCCGTCGCGCGGGCGATCTGGTGCAGGCGGCGCTGCAGTCGCCCCCCACGCGCAGCGGGCCTGTGCCAGCGGCGCTGCTGGCCGATGCGCTGGCCCTGTTTGGCCTCAGTGCGGTCGATTTGGACCCGTGCATTCCGCCCGCGCTCATCCACGGCGGTGCGGACCACCTGGTGCTGGCGCTGCGCAGTCGCGAGGCACTGGCGGCTATGCACTACGCGCTGGAAGTTGGCCGCACGCTGATGGTGAACGCCAAGCTGGTCACCATCGTGCTGGTGTGGGTGGAGTCCGACCGGCTGCTGCACACCCGCAATGCCTTTGCGTCGGGCGGCGTGCTGGAAGACCCGGCCACGGGTGCCGCCACGGCCGCGTTGGCGGGCTACCTGCGCGACCTGGGCTGGCCGCACGGCGGTGCCATTGACGTGGTGCAGGGCGAAGACATGGGCATGCGCTCGCGCCTGCGGGCCGAGATCGGGCCGGTGGCTGGCAGCTCCATCCGCGTGTCGGGAACGGCACGGTGGATGGGCGATGGTGAATGATTTTGCTATTGAAAATATAGCTGCCGGCACATGATTCACTAGCGCTACCGCCCGATTTGTGCAGAAATCGGGCAAGCCGAGCACGTGGGGCTCTGTGCGCCCTGCCCGGCCTCCCGCTCAGGCGCTGATCTCGTCCTGGAGCCACTGCACAAAACGCAGCGTCTCCGGTGACGGGTCCGGCGCCATGCCCAGGTAGTGCCGCGTCAGCGGCAGCCGCAAGGTGGGCAGGGGCGACACCAGCCGCCCCGAGGCCAGGTCGTGGGTGATCAACGACACCGGTGCCACCGCAAAGCCCAGTCCATCCACGGCGGCCTGCAGCACAAAGTGCAGGTGGTCAAACTGCAGGCAGCTGGCGGGCTGGAGCCTTGGCGCGTTCACCAGCTTCTTCCAGCTTTCCCAGTCCTTGCTGCGCGATTTGGACAGCAGCAGCACATGGGACGACAACGCTTCGGGCTGCGCCACCGGGCGCTGGGCGAATAGGGCAGGCGCGCCCACCACCAGCGCCTCGTCCTCCAGAAACGGCTGCACCTGCATGCCCGGCGGCCAACCGCGTGGGCCGCGCCGCAGGGCCAGGTCGAAGGTCTCGGTGGCATGGTCCGGCGCCAGCGTGCTGGTGATGACCTGGGGCTCAATGTCCGGATGCTGGGCCACAAAACCCGGCAGCCGGGGGATCAGCCACCGCACCGCAAAGCTGGGCCGCACATTGATCTTGACGCTGCGCAGCCCGGCATCGCCCCGCAGCGACTGGGCGGCGGCGCCGATCTGCGCGAGTGCAGGCCCGACCTGCGCGTGAAACTGATGCCCTGCCGCCGTGAGCATCACCTGCCGCGTCTTGCGCTCGAACAGCTCCACGCCCAGGTGGGATTCCAGCGCCTTGATCTGGCGACTGATGGCGCTGTGGGTGACGTGCAGCTCCAGCGCGGCGCGGGTAAAGCTCTGGTGGCGCGCCGCTGCTGCAAAGGCGCGGACGGCATTCAGCGGGGGCAGGCGGGGTGACATGCGTGCAATTTTGTCACGCATGGCGCGCAGCAATATCGTTTGTCGCGCCGGGCACCGCCGCGCACCATGCGGGCCATGCCACAGCCTCCAGCCAACCCCTCTGCCTCAGACCTCCACTCGCGCCGCGCTGCCTTGGCGCTCGGCCTTGCACTGCCTGGGGACACGGTGCTCTACCTGCTGCTGCCGATGTTTGCCCCGGCGTTTGGCGTCACCCTGTTCGAGGCGGGCATTCTGCTGGCCGCAAACCGCCTCGTGCGCATTGCGGGCTACGGGGCGGTGGCGCGGTTCTATGCCCGCCATGGCGAGCGTCTCACCTGCTCGCTGGCCGTGCTGGCCGCCGCCGCGTGTGCGCTGGGGTACGCCACCCTCAGCGGCTTCATCGCCTTGTTGGGCCTGCGGCTGCTGTGGGGCCTGGCCTTTGCGGCGCTGAACCTCGCGACGCAGGCGCTGGCCACGGCCGAGCCTCTGGGCGCAGCGCGACGCGCCGGACAGTCGCGCGCCTTTGCAGCGCTGGGGCCCATGCTGGCCCTGCCTGCGGGGGGTGTCTGCGCGCTGTGGTGGGAGCCCCGGGCGATCTTCTGGGTGTTTGCCGCCGTCGCGTTGTGCGCCTTGCTGGCCACGCGGCATTTGCCCGCCCAGCCGCATGCTCTGCCGCCACCGCCAAAGCGCTGGGACAGGTTGCCGGGTCGCCTGGACCGCTTTTCGTTCGTTGAGGGGTTGGTGCTGGACGGCCTGTTCATCATCGGCCTGTCGTACCTGGGCCGCGATGTGCTGTCGGGCCATCCGGTGGTTGTGGCGGGGATGCTGCTGTCGGTCCGCTATCTGGCCGAGATCGCGCTGAGTGTGGTGGGTGGCGACCTGGCCGAGCGCTATGGCGCCGAAGTGCTGCTCGTGGGTTTTGCGGTGCTCACGTCGCTGGCCCTGGTGGGTTTTGGCCTGGGGTGGCTGTGGACCAGCGCACTGACCATCGTGATTTTGCGAGCCCTGCTGCTACCCCTGTTGCCGCCGCTGGTCGCGCGCCGCACACCGGGACCGGGGCGCATCCAGGCGCTGGCGACGCGGTCGGTGTGGCGGGACCTGGGCGCCGGTGCAGGCCCGGTGCTGGCGGGTGTGCTGCTGCCCATTGCGCCGTCCGCCTGGGTGTATGGCGTCGCAGCCTTGCTGCTGTCGGCCACGGCCATCGCCTGCTGGGCGCCGCGCGGCGATTGATCGTCTGCGCATCGACCATCGCTTTTTCTCACAAATCCTCTTTTTTTGGAGAACTCCCCTTGGACATCCACACCACATTGATCCGCTGTGCTGGTGGCACGGTCGACCTGCCCGCGCGGCCCATGAACCACCGCAGCGATGGCGGGCATGTGCTGGTGCACCCGCCGCGCCCCGTCTGGGAACGCAGCGAGCTGACGCCCGAAGAGCTGGCGCATTGGTCATGCCTGGTGGCCGCCACGGGCCGGGCCATGCTCGACACCTTGCCGCAGCTCGCCGGAGGCTGCCTGAACTACTGGGAGGCGGGCAACAACGCGCTGAACCCGCTGGCCCATCCCTAGAGCCTGTTCAATGTCTTTTTGGAGAGCGCATTGGAGTGCACTCGGGATGAGTGGATGCTTCGGGTGCGCCGCATGGGCTCGTGCCCATGCAAGCAGTCGGGGCGTCCAATCGCCCGATTTCACTCCAACCCTTCGGGCAAGTGCCTTGCCGGGCGGTCTGCGGCGTTGCGGCGCTTGCCGATAGCACGGGCTATCGGCAGCGCACCGCGCCTAGCATTCCATCCCGGCAAGGTACTTGTGCGACTTCAAAAAGACTTTGAACAGGCTCTGAGGCCCAAAACCCCCGCACTGCATCGCAAGATGCACCTGCATGTATTTGGGCGAAGCCCCCGGGCCACCCACCCGGACTGGCTGTGGGGCGAACCGCCCCGGTTTCCGAATTTTGCGCAGTCTGAGGCTTGGACCCAGCAGTTCACACGGCTGGAGGACGATGAAGGCGCCGCGCTGGGTGCGCGCATTCAGGTGTTGCTGGATACGCGGTATGCACTGAGTCGGGTTGGCTGACGATACCTGCCAGCACACGAATTGCTATTAAAATTGAAGCTGTAAGCGCTTACTGGTCAGGCGCTAGGCGGTGTTTTTATGAATCTCTTTTGTTACGGTTACTGCGCGACCACAGGCCGCCGGTTCACCAGCACGATGCCCGCCGCCACCAGCACCAGTGCCGCCACCAGCCCGGGCGTCACGGGCTCACCCAGCCATAGCGCGCCAAACAGCAGCGCAAACACCGGCGTGAGGAACACAAACACCGAGATCTTGGTCGCCGGGTAGTGCGCCAGCATCCACATCCAGGCGAGGTAGCTCACAAACGCACCCACCAGCGCCTGCACCAGCAGCGATCCCCAGGCAAAGCCGCTGAACTGCCAGACCCAGGCCTCACCCAGGCCCAGCGATAGCACTGGCAATACCGCCGTGCTCACCGCCACTTGATAGAAAAGCTGCTTGGCAGGCGCCACGCGTGCCAGGGGCGTTGTGCGGATCACCACCGTGGTCAGCGCCCACATCAGGCCCGCAGCCAGTCCCAGAAGATCTCCCAGCCAGCCTTTGGGCAGCGCCGTGCTGGCATGGCCCAGCAGCCCGTCGCCCAGCGCCAGCCCCACGCCCACAAACGCAGCGGCCAGGCCCAGCCACTGCCAGCCCTGCAGGCGCTCACCGGGGATGAAACGCGGCAGCAGCAATGCCACCCAGAAGGGCGACGCATACAAGAACACTGTGAGCCGCGAGGCGGTGGTGTACTGCAGGCCCAGATAGATGCACGCGAACTCGCCGGCAAACAACGCCCCCGCCAGCAGTCCGGCACGGGTGGCCCCGGCGGGCTCGCCCGCGCCGGAAAGGCCTACACCACGCCACAAGCACCAGGCCGCTACTGCGACCGTGGCCAGCGCAAAGCGCACAAAGGCCTGGAACACGGGCGCCACCTCAGCCACCGTGGCCTTGACCAGCACCTGCTGGAAGCCCCAGAACATGCAGCAGGCGAGCAGCAGGGAGATAGCCAGGGCGTCGATGTGTGTTTTGCGGGTGGAAGGCATCGGCGCATTATCAAAGGGCGCGGTGGGTCTGCCGGTCGCCTGGGTGCATCCGCTGGCCTTCTTGCAGTCCGCTGTGAATGCCGAAAAAGCGCATACGGACGCTTACACAGGCCCACGGTACACTTTGCGCCTTCTGAAACAGGTTACCGCGCTCCTTTTTCCTATCCCCCCTCATGGCCCTTACGACGGCGGCGCAGTCCCGCTCCAGCTTTGACCTCAAGAGCGCCTCGCTGCCAGTGGTGGCGGTGTTGCTCAAGACCACCGACGCCGCCCAGTTCGTAGCCGATCTGGCCGAGCGCGTGGCCGACGCCCCGGGCTTTTTTGACAACGACCCTGTATTGATCGACCTGGCGCCCGTGCGTGAGGCCGAAGCACCCATCGACTTTGCCGCCATCGCAGCCGCGCTGCGCCAGCACAACACCCTGCCCGTGGCCGTGCGCGGCGGCAGCCCCGCCCAGATGGACGCCGCGCGCGCCGCGGGCTTGGCCGCAGCGCCCGATGCGCCTCCGGCGCGTGCCGAGGCGCCCACGCCGGTGCAGGAGGTGGTGCGTGAAGTGATCCGCGAGGTTGAGGTGGAAGTGGTACGCGAAGTGCCCATGCCCGGCCCCGGCACCGTGGTGGTGGACAAGCCCTTACGTTCTGGCCAGCAGGTCTATGCGCGCGGCGCCGACCTGGTGGTGATGGCGGTGGTGAGCTTTGGCGCCGAGGTGATTGCTGACGGCAACATCCACGTCTATGCCCCGCTGCGCGGCCGCGCGATTGCCGGTGCGCGGGGCAACACCGAAGCCCGTATCTTTTCGACCTGCCTGGAGCCGCAACTGGTCTCCATTGCAGGCATCTACCGCACCACCGAGACCGAGCTGCCCGCCGAGGTGCGCGGCAAGCCGGCCCAGGTGCGGCTCGAAGGCGAGAAGCTCCTCATCGAGCCGCTGGCCTGATCCCTTCATTCCCCATTCGTACCAACCCCACAGAGAATCAGCAACACATGGCCAAAATCGTCGTCGTGACCTCCGGCAAAGGTGGCGTGGGCAAGACCACCACCAGCGCCAGCTTTGCCACCGGCCTCGCCCTGCGCGGCCACAAGACCGCCGTGATCGACTTTGACGTCGGCCTGCGCAACCTGGACCTCATCATGGGCTGCGAACGCCGCGTGGTGTATGACCTGATCAATGTGATCCAGGGCGAGGCCAACCTGAACCAGGCCCTCATCAAGGACAAGCAGTGCGACAACCTGTTTGTGCTGGCCGCCAGCCAGACACGCGACAAGGATGCGCTCACGCAAGATGGCGTCGAGAAGGTCCTCAAGGACCTGGCCGCGATGGACTTTGAATACATCGTCTGCGACTCGCCTGCCGGCATCGAAAGCGGGGCGCTCATGGCCATGCACTTTGCCGACGAGGCGCTGCTGGTGACCAACCCCGAGGTGTCTTCGGTGCGCGACTCCGACCGTATCCTGGGCATGCTGGGCAGCAAGACCAAGCGTGCGATTGACGGCGGCGAGCCCATCAAGGAACACCTGCTCATCACGCGCTACAACCCCAGCCGCGTGCAGGACGGCCAGATGCTGAGCCTGGAAGACATCCAGGACATCCTGCGCATCAAGCTGATCGGCGTGATTCCCGAGTCGGAAGTGGTGTTGCAGTCGTCCAACCAGGGCACGCCCGCCATCCATGCGCAGGGCAGCGATGTGAGCGAGGCATACAAGGACGTGATCGACCGCTTCCTGGGGCAGGACAAGCCGCTGCGTTTCATTGACGCCGAAAAGCCCGGCTTCTTCAAACGCCTGTTCGGGAGCAAATAGCCATGGCTTCTTTTCTGTCCTTCCTGCTCGGCGAGAAGAAAAAAACCGCCAGCGTTGCCAAGGAGCGGCTGCAGATCATCCTGGCGCACGAGCGCAACGGCCGCAATGCATCCGAGCCCGACTACCTGCCCGCGCTGCAGCGAGAGCTGGTGGCGGTGATCTCCAAATACGTCAAGATCAACCCTGAAGACCTCAAGGTGCACCTGGAACGCCAGGACAACCTGGAAGTGCTGGAAGTCAAGATCGAGCTGCCCGATACCGTGCGATAGGCAGCCAACGCCACCGGGCCACGCACTCCCATCGTGCCCCGGTATCGCCCCAGACCCTGCCCCGCAACCCTGCGCGGCAGGGTTTCTTTTTGGGCCGGCGTGGCCTGATTTGGCCCGACAATTGCTGGATGTACTAGGGTAATCCCTAATCTTTCGGCAACAAGGCTCCTGTGGACACAACCTGGAAACTCAGCTGGCAGCGTGCACGCAACCACGAAGGCGTCACGCGCGGCGCGCGTGCCTTGGTGGCCCTGGCCGCCGTTCTGGCCTATGGCTGGTGGGCCGACTGGCAGGCCGAGTTGATGCCGGTGCTGCTGGGCGTGATCGCCAGCGCGCTCACCGAAACCGACGACAGCTGGCGCGGACGCCTGCGGGCGCAGTGCCTGGCGCTGGCGTGTTTTGGCCTTATGGCGGGGGCAGTCTGGGCGGCGGTGTCCTGGCCCTGGGTGCTGATGGGGGTGATGGCGCTGCTGGCCTTCGGCATTACCATGCTGGGGGCGTTGAGCGAGCGCTACCGCGCCATTGCCTTTGGTTCGCTCATCCTGTTCATCTATGCGGGGCTGGCCGCCCACAGTAGCCGTGCGGGTGCGGGTGACGCCATCCCCCGCATGCTGGCGGGTGCGGCCTGGTACGGCGTGGTGTCGGTGCTGTGGCATGCCGTTCTGCCGCGTGCACCGGTGCGCTACCGCCTGGCCAAGCTCTACGCCATGCTGGGCGAATACCTGCGCCTGAAGGCGCTGTTGCTGGAGCCGGTGCGGGATGTGGATCTGGAGCGCCGCCGCATGGCGCTGGCACTGCACAACGGCCGCGTGGTGGACGCCCTCAACGCCACCAAGGAGAGCCTGATCAGCCGCATGGGTGCGAGCGCCCCCCCGCTGTGGCTGCAAACGGCCATGCACCAGTACCTGGCGGCGCAGGACGTGCACGAGCGCGTGAGTTCGTCCCACGAGCATTACGACCTGCTTGCCCAGTCGTTCTTTCACAGCGACGTGCTGTACCGCTGCCAGCGCGTGCTCACGCTGCTGGGCGAACAGGCGCTCAAGCTGTCGGTGGCCATCGAGGCGCAGTCGGTGCCCCAGCACTGGGGCGTGACGGCCCGTGCCATTGAGGACATGCAGGCCGCCGTGGCGCACCTGCAGTCCCAGGCGCAGCCCGCCGGTGCCGCGTCCCTTCCCGCCCAGTCCCGGGCGTTGCGGTCACTGCAGGCGTTGGCCGACAACCTGACCGCGCTGGCCGGTGTGTTTGCCGGTGCGCTGGCGCTGCCAGCTGGCAACGCCGAAGTGGCGGTGGACCACGCACTGTTTGACCGCGAGCCCCGCAGCCTGCGCGATGTCTGGACACGCCTGCGATCGCACTGGCAGCTGCAGTCTCCCTGGCTGCGCCACAGCCTGCGGCTGAGCCTGTCCCTCATGGTGGGCTTTGCCCTCATGCAGGCCACGGCCGATCCGCACGGGTACTGGATCTTGCTGACCATCGTGTTCGTGAGCCAGCCGCAGTACGCGGCCACGCAGACGCGGCTGATGGAGCGCGCAAAGGGCACCGCCATGGGGCTTGCGCTGGGGTGGGCGGTGATCCAGCTGTTTCCGGGCGAGCTGGTGCAGGCCGCCTTGCTGGTGCTGGGGGGCGCGGTGTTTTTTGGGGCGCGGCACACCCGCTACACCCTGGCTACGGCGGCTGTCACCACCTTGTTGCTGCTCAGCTTTCATCAGATGGGCGCGGCCAGCGGCGTGATCTCCGCGCGCCTGCTCGATACCGTGGTCGGCTGCGTGATCGCCGCCGTCGCCTCATGGCTGGTGCTGCCGTCGTGGCAGTCGCGCCACTGGCCCCGGCTGGCCGCCCAGGTGCTGCAGACCCAGGCGTTGTACCTGCGGGAGATTCTGGCGCAGTACCAGGGCGGCAAGTGCGACCACCTGGCCTACCGCCTGGCCCGGCGCAATGCCCACAATGCGGATGCCGCACTGTCCAACTCGTACAGCGCCATGCTCAAGGAGCCCTTGCATGTACGTGGCAACGCCGAGGTGGTGGGGCATTTCCTGTGCCTGTCGCACACCCAGCTCAACTACCTTTCGGCCCTGGGTGCCCAGCGCGGTGGTGCGGCGGCCCAGCCCATGGACGAGGCTACGCGTGAACTGGCGCAAAGCCTGCTGGCGTCCCTGCAGCAACTGGCGCTGGAGCTGGAGCGCGCGCAGCAGTCAGGCCGGGTGCGCAAGTCCCACAGCGCCCCGGCAGTGGCCCAGGTTCTGCGCGAGTGGGGCACGGTACCGGCAGCGCCCAGCGCGCACAGCCTCATGGCGGCGCAGCTGCAGCTGGTGGGCAAGGTGTTCCCACAGTTGCAGGCGCAGGCGCGCCAGCTGGTGACCACGGAATAACCTGGGTGGAGTGCGGCGCGCGAATGCTGCCGCAGCCGGGTCAGCGTGCGTGCTTGGCGAACTTGCCCGCAAATGCCTGGGCAATGCTCAGCCCGCGTTGCCCCGCGACCAGCGTGGCGGTCTGCCCGGCGGCGATGGTGCCAGGCCGGTCCACCGCCAGGTAGTAGCCGCAGCAGCCCGCCAGCGCCATGGCGCGGCCGGCTTGGGAAAAACCCATCACGGCATTGAACTTGAAGCAGGGCTCGCGGGGGGCCGTCACGCGCAGCACGCAGTCCGGGAAATGCCACTCATCGCCCACAAACACCTCATGCTCCAGCGGTCCGTCAATGGTGAGGTTCTCGCCCATGAAGCCTGGTGGCAGCGCCTCGTCGAACAGGCTCACGCCCCGCTCGCGGCGTTGGGCCTGCCAGAACGCATAGTGCGCAGCGGGGTAGGCATACACCGCCTTGGCCAGACCGCCGTGCACGCTCAGGTCGGCCTGCTCGTCACCCGCCAGCCCCAGTGGGCCCACAGACACGGGGTCGGTGACGGATGTTTTGCCGATGGCGGTGAGCACCGACCGCTCGCCCACCTTCAGGCGGCGGGCGGAGCCGACGTTCACGTGGCGTACGACGATGAAGGGCGCCGTCACAGCGGGTGCTCGGTGTAGAACTTGCCGCCGTGGTACAGCAGGGGCGACGCGCCCTCGCGGTGCTCGCAGCGCTCCACCTCGCCCACGAAGATGGTGTGGTCACCCTCCTTGTACTGGCTGCGGTTGAAGCACTCGAACGTGGCGGCGGCACCGGCCAGCAGCGGCGCGCCGCTGATACCGGGGCGGTGCTCCAGGCCGGCCCAGCGGTCGATGCCGCGGGTGGCGAACCGTTCGGCCAGGTCTTTCTGGTCCGCTGCCAGCACATGGATGGCGTAGTGTGAGCCGTTGGCAAACGCCGGCATGGTGCTGGCGCCATGCGACAGGCTCCACAGCACCAGCGGGGGCTCCAGCGACACCGAATTGAACGAGCTGGCCGTGAGCCCCACCAGTTCGCCCGCCGCATTGCGGGCGGTCACGATGGTCACGCCCGTGGCGAACATGCCCAGCGCATTGCGGAATTCGCGGGTCGAAAAGCTCGGCGGCAGGGCGAGGGCGGGGCGGGGGAGCGATGGGTTCACAAAAGCGGCGCCAGCGGTGGCGGCGTGGGGGCAAGCAACAGGACCTATTATCAGGCGCCACCCTCCGCTGCGCTGTTGCGGGGTTTACTTCTGCTTTTCACCGCATGGCTGCACTGCTCCCTACCTTCACCACCCTCGGCTCCGGCCCCACCGTGCTCATGCTGCACGATGCCGACGGCGACCACCTCACCTTTGCGCCCCAGGTGGAGACCCTGGCCACCGCTGGCTACCGGGCTGTGGCCTGGGACATGCCCGGCTATGGCCGCAGTGCGCCCGTGGAGCCCTACACCTTCAAGGCGCTGGCACAAAGCTGCCTGGCGTTGATCGAGGCGCTGCGCTGTGGTCCCGTCACCCTGGTCGGCCACGGTATGGGCGCCATGGTGGCGCTGGAGGCCGCCGTGCGCGATGCGTCCAAGGTGCGCCGCATGTTGCTGTGCGCAGGCGGCCCGGCGCTGGATGCCCAGGCCGTGAAAGACTGGGTGGCACCGCGCGAGCAGGCCCTCAAGGCCCTGGATGCGGGTGGCAGCATGGAACAACTGGCCCAGACCCTGGTGCCGCAGTGCATCGGCACCGGCGCCCTGCCCGAAGGCGTGCGGCTGGCGGGCCATGCATTGGGCCAGGTGTTCCCGGGCGCTTACCGCCGCGCCCTGGAGGCCCTGCCCACGTTTGACCGGGGTGCCGCCGCGCTGGCGCACCTGGCCATGCCGGTGCTGCTGGTGGGCGGTGATCAGGACCGGTGCACTCCCCCCGCAGCCTTGCAGGCGCTGGCCCAGGTGTTGCCCGATGCGCAGACGGTGCTGCTGCCGCATGTGGGGCATTGGCCCCAGCTGGAAGACCCCGAGGGGTTTGACGCTGCGCTGCTCGATTTTCTGGCCCACCGGCGCACGCTGCACTGACCCTTTTGATCTTGGCTCGCCCGGCCGCCGCGCCCGGGCATGAACGCTGCCTTCTTTCTCCATGTTGTTTGCCCTCAAGAAAATTCTGTCTGCGCTGCTGTTGCCGCCGGTGTCCAGCATCGTGCTGGCGCTGTTTGGTCTGTGGCTGGCGCGGTACCACCGTCGCACTGGCAACACGCTGGTGGTGCTGTCGCTGTTGTCGGTGCTGGTGTTGTCCTGGCCGCCGGTGTCGGACGCGCTGGTGCGCAGCCTCGAGCGCTACCCCGCCGTCACGCCGCGCCAGTTGCCCGAGGCGAAGGTGCAGGCCATCGTGGTGCTGGGTGGCGGCGCCGACACCGTGGCGCCCGAATACGGGGTGGACGTGCTCAGCCGGGGCGCACGCGAGCGGGTTCGCTATGCCGCCTACCTGCAGCAGCAGACCGGCCTGCCCATTCTGGCCACGGGGGGCTCCACGGGCGGCACACGGGCCGAGGCCCTGGTGATGAAGGACGTGGTGGAGCGGGAGTTCAAGGGCCGCGTGCGCTGGACCGAAGTGGAGTCCCTCGACACCCGCAACAACGCCGAAAAATCGGCTGTGCTGCTCAAGGCCTCGGGCATCGAGCGCATTGCGCTTGTCACCCACGGCTGGCACATGGTTCGGGCGGCGAAGGACTTTGAACACGCCGGGCTGCAGGTGCTGCCTGCGCCCATGGGCTTCAAAGGGGGGCAGTCGCGCAAGCTCTATCGCGTGCTGCCCCGCGCCTCGGCCCTGTCCGACAGCAGCCTGGCGCTGCATGAATGGCTGGGCATAGTGGCCCAGCGTGCTTCGCTGGACCGCTGAGAGCTCGTTGACGATCCCCTGCGAGATCGTCCACAGGCTCTCAGATCAGCCTGCGGCGGGTGTGACCAGGAAGCGGCTGGCGGCTTCCACCGCCTGCGCATCGGCCTGCACGGCGCCCGGGGGTCCGCCCTTGCCCCACAGGGCGCCCCCCCACGTCATGGACAGGAACTGCGCACACAGCGCCACCGAATCGATCATGGGCTGGGCCTTGGTGCGGTCGCCGCTGGTGGTGATGAGCGACAGCGTCTTGCGGCCCATGGCGTCCTTGAAGTCCACGCCTGGCACACGCATCCAGGCGCTCCAGTGGTCAAGGTACGTCTTGAGCGGGGAGGGGATGCTGTACCAATACACCGGCGCCACCCAAACGATGTGGCTGGCGGCCAGCGTGGCGTCCAGCAGGGTTTTCATGTCGCCCTCGGGGGGGGCGTAGGTGCCGCTGGTGTGGCGCTGGTCCACAAAGGGCGGCAACTGCATGCGTGCGAGGTGGTGCCAGGTTTGCTCCGTGCCCGCAGGCAGGGCCGCTGCGGCCTGCCGCGCCAGCCATTCGGTGTTGCCGAGGTGGCCGGGTTCGCGGGTGGAGGTGGTGAGGAAGAGGTAATGGGGTGCAGACATGGCCGGCATCGTAGCGGCACCGGCCCGTGTCTGCAGGCGCAGGGTGGGCGCCGTCCCTCAGGCCGGGACCACAGCGCGGGGCGCGCGCACGGCTTCGGCACCCAGAAAACCAAAGTTCATCGCAGGCTGTTCGCCACTGATCAGCTCGGCCAGGGCCTTGCCCGAGCCCGCACCGTGCGTCCAGCCCAGCGTGCCGTGGCCCGCGTTGACCCAGAGTTTGCCCACGCGGGTGCGACCGATGAACGGGATGTTGGTGGGCGTGGCGGGGCGCAGGCCGGTCCAGTACTGCGGGTTGCCGCCTTCCTCGGGCGTGCGCGTGTCGCACACGCCGGGCAGGATGGCCTCGATGCGGCGCGAGAGCATGTGGCAGCGCGCGCGGGCCAGGGAGCTGTCGAGTGTCAGGTCCCAGCCGTTGAGCTCGATGGTGCCCGCCACGCGCAGGTGGTTGCCCAGGCGGCTCATGGCGATCTTCTTGCCGTCGTCGATGGTGGAGACCATGGGCGCACCCTCGGGCTTGAGCAGCGGGAAGGTCGCGCTGTAGCCCTTGCCAGGGTAGATCGGCAGGTCCACGCCCACACTGCGCAGCAGCGGAGCGCTGTACGAGCCGCAGGCCACCACGATGGCGTCCGCCTTCAATATGAAGTCTTTTTTGCCGCTTGCGCTAGTGGAATTTGGCATGACTGCTACTGAATCAATAGCATTGCCAATCTTGTTCAGCCGCAGCACATCGTGGCCGTACAGGAACTGCACGCCGCGCGCTGCGCAGCGGCGGGCCAGTTCCTGGGTGAAGACCCGTGCATCGCCGCTTTCGTCAGTGCTGGTGTAGGTGCCGCCGGTGATCTTGTCGCCGTAGGCCTTGAAGGCCGGTTCGATCTGCAGCAGCTCGTCGCGGCTCACCAGGCGGCGCTGCACGCCATGCTTGCGCATCAGCTCCACGGCATGGCCTGCGGCGTCAAACGATTTCTGGTCGGTGTAGAAGTGGGCAATGCCGCGTTCGAGCCGGTTGTATTCGATGCCCGTGGTTTTCACCAGGTCCTTCAGCGCGGCATGGCTGTAGGCGCCCAGCGCCACAATCTGCTGCACATTGCGCTCGAACGCCGCGTCGTTGCACTGTGCCAGGAACTGCAGGCCCCAGCGCCATTGCTGCCAGTCCATCTGCGGGCGAAACAGCAGCGGCGCTTCCTTGTCGAACATCCACTTGAGCGCCTTGAGCGGCGCCTCGCGGTTGGCCCAGGGCTCGCAGTAGCTCACCGAGATCTGTGCCGCATTGGCAAAGCTGGTTTCGAGCGCGGCATCGGGCTGGCGGTCGATCACGATGACTTCGTGACCGCGTTCCAGCAGGTGCCACGCCGTGCTGATGCCGATGATGCCGGCGCCGAGAACAATGGTTTTCATATGCGGAATGCCTTGTGAGCCTTTGCGTGCCACACGCCCCAGTGCGGGACACGATGGGGCGCAGTGTGCGCGACATTGCATTCAACTAAAAGCAAAATTAAACTTACTCCAAAAACATCAGCGCACCTAATGAATGGCGCTGCGGAGACAACCCTCTTTTGTTCGAGCCCGAGACCATGAGCACCTACGATCCCGCCGCCCTGGAATGCCTTGCCGCCATCGTTGAAGAGGGCGGCTTCGAGCGCGCCGCGCAGCGCCTGATCGTCACGCAGTCGGCCGTCTCGCAGCGCCTGCGCGCGCTGGAGGCGCAGGTGGGCTCGGTGCTCATCGTGCGCAGCCGCCCGCTGCGGCCCACGTCGGCCGGGCAGCTGCTGCTCAAGCACACCAAGCAAATGCGCCTGTTGCGCGCCGACCTGGAGCGTGACCTGCAGGAGCTGGCGCCCAGCGCGCCGGGGGGCTCGCGCGAAGACGAGCGCATCTCGATCGCCATCAACGCCGACAGCATCGCCACCTGGGCCATGGGTGCGCTGCACGATCTGGTGCGCCAGCGCCTGCCGCTCGAAATCATCGTGGACGACCAGGATTTCACGCAGGAATGGCTGCGCTCGGGCCAGGTGCTGGGCTGTGTGACCACGCTCAAGCAGGCGCTGCGCGGTTGCAAGATGGTGCCGCTCGGGGCCATGCCCTATGTGGCTGTGGCGTCGGCCAGTTACGCGCAGCAGTACCTGCCGCAGGGGCTGACGCCCCACAACTTCCGCGACGTGTCGTTTCTGTCGTTCAACCGCAAGGACGACATGGCGGCCGAGTTTGTGGCCCGTGCGTTCGGGCTCAAGCGCGTGGCGCTCAACCACCTGTTTGTGCCGGGCTCCGAGGCGCAGATGCGTGCGGTGGCCGCTGGCTGGGCCGTGGGGGTGATGCCCGAGCTGATGGCGCGGCAGGCGCTGGCCGACGGCAGCATGGTGGACCTGGCCCCAGGCCGCTCACTGCCGATCCAGCTCTATTGGCATTGCTGGAACCTGGAGTCCGAGCTGCTGGATGCATTGTCGGCAGCGCTGACAGGCGCCGCGGCCCAGGCGCTGGTGTCCTGACACGGCCTTGCTGTTCGCCACATGCGGGGCGCAAGGCACGGTTTGTGCTGTCAAAAACGTGAACGACGTAGTTGCATTGCAACTTAGTCATTTATTTTTTTACTGCAATGTATAAAATAGACTCCATGCAAACGCCGCAACCCAAAGTCTCTTTCAAGGAGCAGATGCATCAGGCCCGCGAGGATGCCATCCTCCAGTCCGCCTGCCGCCTGCTGGGTGAAAAAGCCTTCGACGCCATGACCATGGACGACGTGGCCAACGCCGTCGGTATCGCCAAGGCCAGCCTGTACAAGCATTTCTGCAGCAAGGAAGAGCTGTGCAGCGCCGCCATGGTGCAGATCCTGGGGCGCGTACAGGCTTATCTGGCGGGGTTGCCGGCCGACATGCCCCCGCTGGAAAAGCTGCATGCGCTAGTGCGCTGGTCGCTAGAGCGCCTGCTGACCAACGAGATGCCCCTGCTGCCCAGCCGCAACTCCACGCTGCGTGCGGTACTCATGGCCAACAAGGACTACCTGAACGGACTGGTGGCCGTGAGCGACCAGATCGGCGAATGGATCACCCAGGCCCAGGCCCAAGGGGTGATCAGCCCCACGCTGCCGCCGCTGGTGGTGCTGTACACCCTGTATGCGCGTGCGTGCGACCCGGTGGTGAGCTTCCTCAAGGAAGGCGGGCAGTATTCGGACGCCGAAATCGTGGACCTGGTGGTGCGCACCTGTTTTGACGGCCTGGCGGCGCGTTGAGCCGGGCGGCTTCATAGGCCACACAGCAAAAAGC